>JACRAA010000291.1 GCA_016213595.1 Actinomycetota bacterium
GGTCGAGCGGCTCAAGGGGAACCCGCTGTTCGCCCACGTGACCCTGACCCGGAGCGAACGCTCGGCGATCGCCGCGCTCGTCACGGACCTCCTCGAGGACGTCGCGCCGTAGTCCGTCGGGCGCCGATGGTCGTCGGCGAGGGTGCGAGACTGACGGCCATGGGAACACTGACGGCTCGTACAGCCCTGGTCAGCGGTGTCAGCCGGCGGCAGGGCATCGGCTTCGCCACGGCCAGCCGGCTCCTGCAAGCCGGCGCCTCGGTGGCGATCCAGCACTGGTCGCCGCACGACGCCGACCAGCCCTGGGGTGCCGACGACGTCGAGGACCTGATCGCCGAGCTGTCCTCCCACGCTGTCGACGGGGCCACGGTGGTCGACATCGTCGCGAACTTCGTCGACGACGACGGACCGGAGAGGGTCGTCTCCCATGCTGTCGAGGCGTTCGGACACCTCGACATCCTCGTCTGCAACCAGGCCGTGAGCGGCCACGACGGAACGCTGGCCGAGATCGGCATCCGGGACCTGGAGCTCCACTGGAAGGTGAACGCCCGTGCCACCCTGCTCATGACGCAGGCGTACGCGGCGCGGCATGACGGACGTCCAGGCGGACGGGTCGTGTGGCTCACGTCGGGCCAGCAGCTCGGCCCGATGCCCGACGAGATCGCCTATGCGACGAGCAAGGCCGCCCTGGCGGGGGTGACTGCCTCCGTCGCCGCCGGCCTCATCCGGCACGGCATCGGTCTCAACACGGTGAACCCCGGACCCGTGAACACCGGGTACCTCGACGAAGGGGTCCTGTTCGACGCCGACCGGCTGGCGCAGATCCGGGCCCGGTTCCCGCTCGGACGCTTCGGCGAGCCGGACGACCCTGCCCGGCTCATCGCCTGGCTTGTCAGCGACGAAGCGGCGTGGGTCGTCGGGCAGGTCATCAGCACGGAGGGCGGCTTCGAGCGCTGGCACTGAGCGCCGGGCTGCTGTGAGTGGCGGACGTCACGCCGTCCCTACGGCTACAGGTCCTCCGGTCCGTACACCGGCTGCGCGGGGTCGTCGAAGCGCGCAGCGGCAGGGTTCGACGCCTGTGCCATGAGGACGATGAGGATGATCCCGCCGACGTACGGGACGAAGTTCAGCAGGTACATCCACCCGCTCTGGTTGGTGTCGTGGAGACGGCGGATCCCAAGGGACAGCGTCGGGACGACCGTCGCGAGGCCGAGGAGGGCCATGACGCCCCACAGCACCCCGACGACGCCGGCCATCATCGAGTCGGACGCGGTGCCACTGGCGGCGGCCGCGACGACGATGACGACGAACAGCAGCGCGAAGACCATGGACACGATGGCAGCGGCCAGAGCCACCCACCAGTACTCGCTGCGTGAGGCCCGGCCGGAGAAGTTCTTCCAGTTCTTGAGCCACAGCCTCACGGCCTGTCCCATGGTCACCGACGGCCGAGGGCTGCTGTCCGAGATCGCCGAGTACGGCGCCAGCGCTTGGCCGTACTGCTGCGGGTAGGCGGGCGACTGGACGAACGGCTGGCTGTACGGCTGTCCGTACGGGTCGGGCTGGCCGTACGTCGGCTGCTCGTAGTTCGTCGGCGCGTAGGTGCCTGCGTAGCCGCTCTGGCCGTACGTCGTGGGCACCTGGCCGTAGCCGGGGGTCGTGGGCTGGCCGTACGTCGGGGTGGTGGGCTGGCCGTACGTCGGGGTGGTGGGCTGGCCGTACGCCGGGGCGGTGGGTTGGCCGTAGGCCGGGGTGCTGGGCTGGACGTAGGGCGCCTGTGGCTGCTGGTCGTACGGTGGTTGCGGAGCTGCCGCGTATCCCTGGGAGTAGTCCTCGTAGCTGCCTGACTGCCCGGGGCCTTGGCCGTACGGGTTCGAGCTCACGGCATGTCCTTTCCTGTGTGTCACCAGGATAAGGGCCGGACGCTCAGGGGCGGCCGGATTTCACCCTGGCTTGGTCACCAGATAGATGGCGTAGTCGAGCTCGCGGTTCCCGCGCTTGAGCGGTACGAGCCGTTCCGTGGCCGAGTCGTCCAGCTTGAGCAGGTCGTACCACAGCTCCTTGCTCGGGCTCTCCGACCAGATGGCCAGGCGTCCTCCGGGCACGAGGTGGTCGAGGGCCGACGCCAGCGTGTCGGGTTCGTACACCCGCGCGTTCTGCGCGTGGATCAGGAAGTCGGGGCCGTTGTCGACGTCGAGGCAGATGGCGTCCCAGGGGCCGAACAGACCGGGCAGGGCAGCCTGCGCGTGGAGAACGTCCGCGATGTCGCCGTGGTGCAGCCGGACGCGGGGGTCGGCGGTGAGCTTCGCGAGGGAGCCCGTCAGCCCTTCCTTCGCCCAGCTGATCAGGGCACCGGACAGCTCCACCACGTCGACCTGGGTGGCGCCCATGTCGAGCAGCGCCAGCACCGTGTAGCCGAGGCCCAGGCCGCCGACCAGCACGGAGCCGGGGTGGGGGCCCACGGACTCGGCGAGGACCCGCTCGCTGAGCGTCTCGGCGGAGTCCATGGCGAACGCTCCGTTGACGATCAGCTCGTCGACCGCCTGCGCGCCCTCTCCGCGACGGCGCAGGGCGATCTCGAAGCCGTCCTCCATCGAGCGGCCCAGAGTCTTTACGTCGTCCACCAGAACATGGTGACGTAGCGGCCCAAGAGGGGGCGGGCGACACCCCGGACCTGTGGAACCATGGGCGGCATGGCACGTCCGTCGATCTCGACCTCGCGGCCCCGGGACATGCTCATCAGCCTCGGGGTGCTGCTGGTGCCGGTCCTGCTCATCACGGCGTGGTTCACGAGGACGCCGGACGACGCGCCCGTCCAGACCGTCGACTGGCAGTCGGTGCTCACCCAGTCGCGCGCCGTCGCGCCGTACCCGCTGCTCGGCCCTGTCGGCCTGCCCTCCACGTGGGTGGCCACGAAGGCGGAGTGGGCCACAACGGGGGAGCCGGCGGTCAACCGGGAGATCGCGCCGGGGAACACCTGGCAGCTGGGGATGCTGTCACCGGACAAGGTGTACGTCTGGCTGGCGCAGCGTGACGCCGCAGGCCCCGCCCTCATCGCCCAGGTCAGCAGGTCCGGCCGCGCCGATGGTACGAGCACGGTCGACGGGGTGAGCTGGTCGCGCTGGGTCTCCTCCGACGACCGCACCCGAACGCTCAGCCGGGTCGAGGGCTCCGTGACGACCGTCGTCTCCGCCGACCTCTCATACGCAGGGCTGGAGGCCTTCGTCTCGACCCTGCGGGCGAGCTAGAGAGCCGCTCGTACGGCTTCGACCGCTCCCAGGATCGCCATGGCCTGGGGGATCGACACCCCGCCGGTACGGACCTCGTGCTGCACCTTGGCGACGAAGCCGTCGAGCTGGTCGTTGGCATCGTCACGGCGCAGGACCTGAGCCCCCACGGTGCTCCATTCCGCGACCAGCTTGTCCTTGGAGTTACCGGCCGGGAGCGCCGCCAGCACCTGGGAGACGCCCTGGACGGCAACCTGCAGGATGAGTCCCGTGCTCGATGCCGTCGCGCTGCTGCGGGGAGCCGTGCTGGCCGCTGCCCTGGTCGGGCTCGGTGGGGTCGAGGTGGGTGAGGGGCGTGTCGAGGAGCTTGCGAACGGGCTCTTGACGAGGGTTCCCAAGCCGGCGGCCTGCGTGCCGAGCAGGAACGCGAGGACGCCGAGCACGATGAGCAGCAGCCAGAGCAGAGGACGGAGACGGCCGCGCCGGCGAGCAAGGCGGCCAGGCGGGCGAGCCCCGGGGCCCGCAGGACCGACGGGCCGCGGGACGTACGTCTGAGGCCCGGTAACGGGCGATCTGTGCGGAGCTGCGGTGAAGGGCTCGGCGGCGGCCGCGACGGGCATCACCGCGGTGGAGGCGGGCAGGACGGCTGTCTTGGTCGGGCCGAACGCGGTCGGGGCCACGTCGGCGGCGGCGACGGGGGCTGCGGCCGCTACTGGGACTGCGGCTGCTGCGGGGGCTGCCGCCGCGGCCGTCGGCAGGACAGCGGTCGCTGCAGCGAGGGCCGCCGGGGTGGGGCCGACCAGGTCCTTGCCGGGCTCAGCCTGGATGTCGCGGAGCTGGTCGAGCGTCGACGCGGCGTCGGGGCGGCCCGCCGGGTCCTTCGACAACAAGGAGGCCACCAGCCGGTCGAGCGCCCGGGGCGTACGGATCCGCTCGGACAGGGCGGGCGGCGTGGCGCTCACCTGCTGCGAAGCGACCGCGACCGCACTCTCGCCCGTGAAGGGCGGCTGGCCGGTGAGCATCGTCATGAGCAGGCAGCCGACGCCGTACAGGTCGCTGGCCGGACCGGCCCGGAGTCCCGTCGCATGCTCCGGCGACATGTACGCGGCGCTGCCGATCACGGCGTGGGTCGCCGTCAATGTCGCGTCGAGGCCGGAGAGCTGGGCGATGCCGAAGTCGACGACGGTGGCCTGGTCACCGTCCACGATGACGTTCGCCGGCTTGATGTCCCGGTGGACGAGGCCGTGGCGATGGGCCTCCCGTAGGGCGCTCGTGACCTGGATGATGAGACCGAGTGCCCGGGCCAACGGCATGGGCCCGTCGGCCCGCACGAGGTCGGCGATCGTGCGGCCGGGGAGCAGCGTCATCACGAGGTAGGCACGCGTCGCGTCCGTCCCGGCATCGAGGACGGAGACCACGTTGGGATGGTTGAGCTGGGCGGTGGCGATCGCCTCCCGGCGGAACCGCTCGGCGACGGTGGGATCGGGAGCCCCCGAGAGGTCGAGCAGCTTCAGCGCGACGTCCCGGTGAAGCCTCTCGTCACGTGCGCGCCACACCTCTCCCATCGAGCCTGCGCCTATCCGCTCCACGGGCCGGTAGCGCCCGGCCACGAGAGTTTCGCCTGCCACGGACCCGATCGTACGGGAGAGAGCCAATCGGGCCGCCCCGGCGAACAGCTCCTAGACCTCGGCCGGACCGGCAGGCTTCTCGCGGTCCGCGAGCTTGGCCGTCGCTCCGTCGAGCCATGACTGGCAGATGTCGGCGAGCTTCTCGCCCCGCTCCCACAGCGCCATCGCCTCCGAGAGCGGGACGTTGCCGGACTCGAGCTGACGCACGATAGCGCTCAGCTCGTCGCGCGCCTCCTCGTACGACGGCGTCGTGTCGGTCGTCTCAGAGCGGGCCATCGGTCTCCTCGGTGGGTGATGTGTCGCGTACCTCGAGCGTCGCTGTCCCGTCGGCGAGATGGGCCAGAAGGTCGTCGCCCACGTCGAGGTCGGCGACACGGGTGATGGTGGTGCCGTCACCGGCGGCCAGGATCACGTACCCGCGCTCCAAGGTGGCACGTGGTGACATGGCCCGCACGCGAGCGAGGGCTGAGGCGACATGGGTCGACTCCTCGCGGAGCCGGTAGCGCAGGGCTCGCCGGGCTCGTCCTCGGAGCTCGTCGAGCCGCTCCCGGTGGGCTCGGACCGGGCCGGAGGGGTCGCCGAGGACGGGTCGTGCGCGCAGGTCGGCGAGGCTTCGCCGTTCACGGGCGATGCGGGCAGCGACGGCGGTACGAAGGCGTCGCCGCGCGTCGACGACTCCTCGACGCTCCTCGGTCACGTCGGGCACGACGAGGCGCGCTGCGTCCGTGGGGGTCGAGGCCCGGGCGTCGGCGACGAGGTCCAGGATCGGCGTGTCGGACTCGTGCCCGATGGCACTGACGACCGGCGTGCGCGCCGCGTAGACGGCTCTGACAAGGGACTCGTCCGAGAAGGGCAGCAGGTCCTCGAGCGAGCCGCCGCCCCGGGCGATGACCACGACGTCGACCTCCGGTGCCTTGTCGAGGCGACCGAGCGCGTCGATGACCTGCTCGACCGAGGTGACTCCCTGCATCTGCGCGTACTGCACACGGATGACAGCGGCGGGCCATCGTCGAGTCACGTGCTGGACGACGTCGCGCTCCGCTGCGCTGTCCTTCGCCGTCACGAGCCCGATCTGGCGTGGCAGGAAGGGAAGCCGCTTCTTCAGCGCGCGGTCGAAGAGCCCCTCCGCCTGGAGCATCCGTTTCCGCTGCTCGATCTGAGCGAGAAGGCGACCCTCACCGAGGGGCCGGATGTCCTGGCACTGGTACGTGAGCTGCCCCGACTTGGTCCAGACCGTCGGCCTCACCCAGGCGGCGACCGTGGCGCCCTCACTGAGAGGGCCTGCCACGTCCAGGACTGCGGCGGTCGTCGAGAGGCGTACGGACACCTCGGCCAGCGTGTCCCGCAGCGTGAGGAACTGGGTCGGTCCCTGCCGGCGCTGCAGCTCGATGATCTGTCCGGACACCCACACGGGCCCGAGCCGTTCGACCCAGGACTTGACCTCCTGGGCGATGACGCGCAGGGGCTGGGGGTTCTCGGGAGAGCTCTCGAGTGGCATGGGATCCGCTACACCAGGAAGCGGTAGAAGGGGCCGTCGGGGTCGATGGGCTCGACCGTCATGGGGGAGGCGGCCATGCGGTCCAGGAGCCCCGGAAGCTCACCGGGGTCACCCAGCTCGATGCCGACGAGGGCCGGCCCGAGCTCGCGGTTGGACCGCTTCACGTACTCGAACAGGGTGATGTCGTCGTCCGGCCCCAGCACCTCGTCGAGGAAGCGGCGCAACGAGCCCGGCTCCTGTGGGAAGTTCACGAGGAAGTAGTGCTTGCGGCCCTCGAACACGAGCGAGCGCTCGACGATCTCGGAGTAGCGCGACACGTCGTTGTTCCCGCCCGACACGAGCGCGACGACGGTCTGGCCGGGTTCGACGTGCACCGCCGACCGAAGGGCAGCCGTGGCGAGCGCGCCCGCAGGCTCGGCGATGATGCCGTCCGTCTGGTACATGTCGAGCATCTCGCTGCAGACCTGGCCCTCGGGGACGCTCACCACCTCGGTGCCGGCTGCGGCGATGACCCTGTAGGGGCCCTCACCGATGCGCCGCACGGCCGCGCCGTCGACGAAGGTCTCGACGCGGTCGAGGTCGACCGGGCCACCGGCGTCGAGGGCGGCCCGGAGGCTTGCTGCTCCCGCCGGCTCGACACCGACCAGCCGTGTCTGCGGGTGGCGTTCGGCGAACCAGGTGACGACACCGGCGAGGAGGCCGCCGCCTCCCACCGGGACGACGAGGACGTCGGGCGTGTGTCCGAGCGCGTCGACGATCTCGGCAGCGACCGTGCCCTGCCCGGCGATCGTCTCCGGGTGGTCGAAGGCATGGACTATCACCGCTCCGCTCGTCGCCGCGTACGCATTCGCGGCAGCGGCAGCCTCGTCGTACGTGTCGCCGCTCACCACGAGCTGAACGGCGTCGCCGCCGATCGCGATCATGCGGTCCCGCTTCTGCCGTGGAGTCGTCAACGGGACGAAGATGCGGCCGTGGATGCCGCGTCGCTGGCACGCGAACGCGACGCCCTGACCGTGGTTGCCGGCTGAGGCACAGACGACACCAGCGGCACGCTCGGCTTCGGAGAGCTGTGCGATCCGGTTGTACGCACCCCGCAGCTTGTACGACCTCACCGGCTGCAGGTCCTCACGCTTGACCCACACGTCGGCACCCGTCATCGCCGACAACCGGACGTTGAGCTGGAGCGGTGTGCGGGTCACGATCCCCTGGAGCCGTGCGGTCGCCGCATCGACGTCCGCAGCCGTGGGCACCCGAGTCATGTCGTCAGACACTAGTCGCGTAGCCGGTGGCCCCGGGACGCGTCGCCTCCTGCGCGAGCTGCTCGGTCGTCGGCTCAGGGCGCTCCAGCAGCTCGCGCTCCGACTCCGGCCCATCCTCGTCGAGCACCCGCCCCAGCGCTCGGAGCTCTCGTCCGACGATCGGCGTCACCCGCGCCGCATCGTCCACCAGCTCCGGCGCGGCGATCTGCCGCACGGTCTCGTGGAGCTGGTGCACCTCGTCGAGCTCGTCCTGCGTCACCTGGAGGTCCCGGAACCGGCGAGCGGTCACGAGGACCCGGCCTTCGAGCGAGGCGACCGTCGAGTTGTACGCCTTGACCGTCGCACCCAGGCTGCGTCCGACCTTGTCGAAGTGGCCCCCCATCGTGGCGAGCCGGTCGTACAGGTCCCTGCCGAGATGCGTGATGTCCTTCGCGGACCGGGCGAGCGCCACCTGGCGCCAGCCGTACGCCACGGAGCGAAGCATCGCGATGAGCGTCGACGGCGTCGCGATGATGATGTTCTTGCCGGCCGCGTACTCGGTCAGGTCGGGCATCTGCTGCAGCGCCTCGGCGTACAGCGACTCGCTCGGGATGAACAGCACGACGAACTCGGGCGTCGCCGCGTCGGCCTTCCAGTACTGCTTGGCGCTCAGTGCGTCGGCATGGGCCCGCACGTTCTTGGCGAACAGGCCCAGGTACCGCTCGCGCTCGGCCGGCTCCGACGCCTCCTGGGCGTCGAGGAACGCGAGGAGGGGGACCTTGGCATCCACGTAGACGAACTTGCCCTCAGCGAGCAGGACCTTCATGTCCGGCCGGATGACCCGCTCGTCGGTGGACGACGTCTCCTGCTGCAGGAAGTCGCAGTGCTCGACCATCCCCGCCAGCTCCACGACCCGCTTGAGCTGGAGCTCGCCCCACTGCCCGCGCACCTGCGGCTTGCGCAGCGCGGTCGTCAGCGCGTTCGTCTCGCGTCGCACCTGGTCACCGGTCAGCTGTACGGCCCGGACCTGCTCGCGGAGCTCGGAGGCGATCGCGACGCGTTCCTTCTCCACCTCGGTCAGCCTGGCCTCGAACCGGTCCAGGCTCACCTTCATCGGGGCCATGACCAGCTCGGTCGCCTTCAGCCGCTGCTCCGCCGAGGCCTCGGCCACCTTGGCCTGGCGGTCGAGCACCTCTGTGGACAGGACCTTGAACTGGGCGAGCAGCGACTCCCGGTCGGCCGCGAGCTCCTCCGAGCGCTGCACCGCCGCGTCCCGCTGCGCCTCGGCTGCCGCGATGAGCGCCTGCAGCTCCGCCATGTCGGCCCGGATCGCCATCACGTCGCCACGCGCCTGCGCCACGTCGGCACGCCCGCGCTCGGTCTCCGTATGGCTCTGGGCCAGCTCGGCGCGTGCCGCCGCTGCCTCGGCACGTGCGGTGGCCGCCTCCGCCCGCAGGGACGTCTCCCGTTCCCCGACGAGCGCTGCAGCGCGGGACCGCAGCACGAGCCACGCGACGGCAGCGCCGAGCAGCAGGCCCACGAGGAGGGTGACGATGAGCGTGACGGCGTCCATAGCTGCGATTCTCCTGGCGCCCACTGACAGTTTCTTGGTGCGACACCCGGGAGGCGCAGAACCGTGATCGGCAGAATGGCCCCCATGGCTTCCCACATCGAGGACCTCGCCGCGTTCGTGGCCGCCTCGCCCACGTCGTACCACGCCGTCGCCCACATCACCTCCCGGCTCGAGGAGGGCCGGTACGTCTCCCTGCGCGAGACCGACCCATGGATGCCGGAGCCTCGCGCCTACGCGGTCCGGGACGGCGCGGTCATCGCCTGGCGGGTTCCCGACGGCTGGCGGCCGCAGGACGGCATCCGGATCGTCGGGTCCCACACCGACTCGCCGGCCCTCAAGCTCAAGCCCAACCCCGTCCTCTCCTCTGCGGGCTGGAGCCAGCTGGGCGTCGAGGTCTATGGAGGCCCGCTGCTGGGCACGTGGCTCGACCGGGAGCTCGGCCTCGCCGGCCGCATCGTCACCCGGGACGGGGAGGTACGCCTTCTCGCCACCGGGCCGATCCTGCGCGTCCCGCACCTGGCTCCCCACCTCGACCGCACCCTCGCCGACCGCGTCCAGCTCGACCGGCAACGCCACCTCCAGCCGGTGTACGCCGTCGGGACCGCGCCCGACCCGTACGAGCTGCTCCTCGAGGCGGCCGGCGCGACCGGGAGCGAGCTCGCATCGTACGACGTGTTCTGCTACCCGACCGAGCCGAGCGCCGTCTTCGGAGTGCAGCATGAGTTCTTCGCTTCGTGGCGCCTCGACAACCTGTCGTCGGTCCACGCCTCGCTCACCGCGTTCCTCGACGAGGCGTCGGCGGGGGAGTCGCTGGCGGTGTTCGCCGCCTTCGACCACGAGGAGGTGGGCTCCTCGACGCGCTCAGGGGCCAGCGGACCGTTCCTCGCCGACGCGCTGCGGCGCATCACGGCGAGCCTGGGCCTGGACGACGCGACGCACCTGCAGGCCCTCGCCGCCTCGAGCTGTGTGTCCGCCGATGCGGGGCATGCCGTGCACCCCAACTACGCCGAGCAGCATGACCCGGGAAACCGCCCGCTCCCGAACCGAGGGCCCCTGCTCAAGCTCAGCGCCCAGCAGAGGTACGCCTCGGACGCCACCGGGTCCGCCCTCTGGTACGCCGCCTGCCGGGCCGCCGGCGTACCGACCCAGGAGTTCGTCTCGAACAACGCCGTACCGTGCGGCAGCACGATCGGGCCCCTCACTGCCACCCGCCTGGGCATCGTGACCGTCGACGTCGGCATCCCCCTGTTGAGCATGCACTCCGCGCGGGAGCTCTGCGGCGTCGACGACCCCGGGCATCTCGCGGCGGCGCTCGTCGCGTACTGGGCGGCGGCGTGACCGCAGCACCGTCGCGAGGTTCGACCGCCGATCCTGCGCGGTGAGCAGGAGAGCACCCGTTCAGCCCGAGCCCTTCCGGCGCTCGCTGACCCGGATGGTGATGACACCCTCGACCGCGGTGACGCCGTCGCGCCGTACAGCCGTGACCCGGACGGGGACCTCGGCCTGCTCCCAGTCGGCCTCGGAGGTCTCCGCGACGCAGAGCAGGTCGGTCGTCGCCTTCGCCACGTACCGCACGGTCATCCCCACCGGGATCCACCGCTTGTCGGACGGGCAGGTCGCCTCCGCGAGGAGCCCCATCGCCGCCTCCAGCCCGTTCACGGCCGCGATCGCGTGGAGGGTACCGATGTGGTTCCGCACGCCCCACCGCAGTCGCACCTCCACCTCGGCACGGTGAGGCGCCATGGCGCGGACCTGAGGCCGTACGGTCCGGAAGTACGGCGCCTTGAGGGCGTACAGCACGGAGAACAGCCGGGGCCCGAGGGGTCGCCGGTACAGCCGTAGGTACAGGCCGTACGTCTCCGGCAGCCGCGTCATCGCGCCACGCCGGTGACCCTGCGCCGCCTGCTCATCGGGCCTCCTCGTCCGGGTGGGCGTAAGCGTAGACGCCGCCAGGACCCGTAGGCTTGCGGCTCGTGGCTCTCACTATCGGCATCGTCGGCATGCCCAACGCAGGCAAGTCGACGCTCTTCAACGCCCTGACCAGGAACAACGTGCTCGCGGCGAACTACCCGTTCGCGACGATCGAGCCGAACACCGGGATCGTCGGCGTCCCCGACCCGCGGCTGACCGTCCTCGCGGAGCTCAGCAAGTCGGAGAAGATCGTGCCCGCCACGGTCACGTTCGTCGACATCGCCGGGATCGTGAAGGGCGCCAGCCAGGGGGAGGGGATGGGCAACGCCTTCCTCGCGAACATCCGCGAGGCCGACGCGATCTGCCAGGTGACGCGCGTCTTCAACGACCCCGACGTCACGCATGTCGACGGAAAAGTCGACCCGGGCAGCGACATCGAGACCATCACGACGGAGCTGGTCCTCGCCGACCTGCAGACGCTCGAGAGGGCGCTGCCGCGCGTGGAGAAGGAGGCGCGGCTCCGCAAGGAGGCGCAGCCGAAGCTCGCGGCGATGCTCGAGGCGCAGAAGGTCCTCGACAGCGGTACGGGCGTGTTCCAGGCCGGACTCGACATGACGCTGCTCCGCGACCTGTTCCTGCTCACGGCCAAGCCATACCTGTACGTGTTCAACATGGACGCCGGCGAGCTGGCGGACGACTCGCTGAAGGCGAGGCTGAGCGACCTGGTAGCACCGGCCGAGGCCGTCTTCCTGGACGCCAAGCTCGAGGCGGACCTCGTCGACCTCGAACCGGACGAGGCCGCGGAGTTCCTGGCGGACGCGGGGATCGCGGAGCCCGGCCTGGACGTGCTGGCCCGGGTCGGCTTCGAGACCCTCGGTCTGCAGAGCTACCTCACGACGGGTCCGAAGGAGTCCCGGGCGTGGACGATCCGTCGCGGGGCCACGGCCCCGGAGGCGGCTGGTGTGATCCACACGGACTTCCAGAAGGGGTTCATCAAGGCCGAGGTCGTCTCGTACCACGACCTCGTCGCGCTCGGTTCCATCGCCGCCGCCCGCGCCGCCGGCAAGGCGCGCATCGAGGGCAAGGACTACGTCATGGCCGACGGCGACGTCGTGGAGTTCAGGTTCAATGTCTAGCTAGCCCTGAGGACGCGAAACCGTAAGGGAAATGTCCATCTTCAGCGATCTGCGCGCAGAGCCGCGGGTACTCAGCTGCGTCGATGTACTTTCGCGCCTCCTTCCGGTCGTGGCGGCCGAGTCCGCCTCGGAACGGAGGGTTTAGGTGTCATTACTGTCGTCTCCGGTGTGGGTGGGGTCAGCGGCCGAGGAAGTCGACTGCTCGCGGTGCGAAGTCGGTGTGGTACTGGAAGATGCCGCCGTGGCCGGAGTCCGGGTAGATGACGAGTTCGGAGCCGGCGATCCGCTTGTGGAGGTCGGTCGAGAGCATCGAGGGCACCATGCGGTCGTTGTCGCCGTTGGCGATGAGTGTGGGCATGGTGAACACCGACAGGTCGGAGGGAGCGGAACGGCCGTAGCGCTGGATCGCGCGAAGCTGGGTCTGGAACGCCTTCAGTCCGATGGGTGCGTCGCGGTCGGTTGTGCGTTCCTGTAGCCGTTTGATGAAGGCCTTGCCGGCGCGCTTGCCGACGGTGTCACGGTTGAAGAAGAGGAACTCCTTGGGGTCCGAACGTGTGAGGGTGGCGCGCAGCAGGTCGTAGTAGGTGGTGCGCATCACCTTGTCCATGTCTTTGCCGCCGCGGGGGCCGGTGCCGGTGAGCACGAGCCGGCGTACGAGGCCCGGATGGGCGACGATCAGGTCTTGGGCGATCATCCCGCCCATCGAGAACGAGAACACGTCGATGGTGTCGAGGCCGAGCGCCGTGATGAAACGGTAGGCGGCCTCGGCGGCCTGCTCGATGGTGGGTGGAACGGTACCCGAGGAGCCGCCGACGCCGGCGTTGTCGAAGGCGATGACGTGCCGGTTCTTCGCGATCGGGTCGATGATGCGCGGGTCCCAGTTGTCGAGAGTCGCCGCGAGGTGCACGAAGAACACCACGGGCACGCCGCCCTTGGGGCCGAGCTCGCGGTACGCGAAGGTGGTGCCGCCCGTGGTGAGGGTGCGGTTCGGGGCCAGTGCGTAGGAGGTGATGGCGGGCGTGTCGCTGTTCATGATGGATGCGCTCAGGCCTTCAGCTCGGGGTACAGGGCTTCGACGGGTGCGCTCAGGCCCGCCTTGATCGAGGCGGTGAGCTCGTCGGCGATGACCTCGTAGCCGCCGGCCTCGACGGTGTCGAAGACCTGGATCACGAGGTCGGCGGGGTTGAGTTTCGGCCCGTCAGCGTGGGCGGCCATGGCGGTGTCGACGTAGCCGACGTGCACGCCGACGACGTGCGTGCCCTTGGGGGTGAGCTCGAGGCGCAGCGAGTTCGTGGCCGACCAGAGGGCGGCTTTGGAGGCGCTGTAGGCGCCGCCGAAGGCGTACCAGCTGGCCACCGAGTGCATGTCGATCAGCACCGACTCCGGATGCGCCGTCAGCACCGGCGCGAAGGCCGTCGCTAAGTGAGGCTCGGTGATGTCCAGGGCGAGGGCCTCGGCCACGAACGCCGAGCCAATTCCGCCGTTGGCTCCCGTGACGAGCACGACGGCCCCGGTGAGTGTGGACATGACTTCTCCTTGATGTAGTTGGGGCTGGGATGGGTGAGAGGAACGGGCCGATCTGGAAGGCTTCAGCCGGCCATGGCGACCACAACCTTGCCGCGCACGCCACCACGCTCCATCGCGGTCAGCGCCACCGGCGTGTCGGCGAACGGGAACACGCGACCGATGACGGGATGCAGCGCCCCGGCCTCGACGAGCGCCGCGATCTCGGCGAGCTGCCGCCCGTCGGCCCTCATCCAAAGGAAGGAGTAGTCGACGCCGAGCCGCCGCGCCTGCCGCCGCACCTTGGCGCTCAGACCGCCGATAGCCAGCCGGAGGCCCGCGTTGAGACCGAGCGCGCTAGCGAATGCCGGGTCGGGCGGGCCGGCGAGACCGATGGCGAGCCCGCCGGAACGCAGCACGCGCAGCGACTTCTCGAGGTTCTCACCACCGACACCGTCGATCACCACGTCGTAGCCCGAGAGCATGGTCTCGAAGTCCTGGGACCGGTAGTCGATTACTTCGTTGGCGCCGAGCTTGCGCAGCCATTCGGAGTTCGAGCCGCTCGCGGTCGTGGCGACGTAGGCACCGAGATGCTTCGCGAGCTGCACGGCGATCGACCCGAAGCCGCCCGCCCCGCCGTGGATAAGCACCTGGCTCCCCACCCCGACACCGGCGCGCTCCACGAGCGCCTGCCAGGCCGTGAGGGCGACGAGCGGCAGCGAAGCCGCCTCGACCATGCTCAGCGACTCCGGTTTGAGCGCCACGTCGCCCTCGGCGATCGCGACGCGCTCCGCGAACGTGCCGATGCGGAAGTCGGCGGGGCGGGCGAACACCTCGTCGCCCACAGCGAAGCCGGTGACGGCCGATCCAACAGCCTCGACCACTCCCGCTACGTCGTGCCCGAGGGTGAGCGGCAGCTCGTAGCGGAGCATCGCCTTGAACGCTCCCTGGAGCAGCTTGAGGTCCAGGTGGTTCACTCCAGCGGCGTGCACGCTCACCAGCACGTCGTGATCACCCACGACCGGCTCGGGGACGTGCGCTTCTCTGAGTTCGCCCTTGTACCGGTCGATCCTGAAGGCCCTCATCATCGTCTTTCTTCTCCCTTTTTTATGAGCGTACTCACTTCTGAGGATGATCGCAAGTGACTCGCTCCGGAGAAGCAGTAGAGTGGAGCCCTGATGAGATCTCCCGACACTGCCCCCCTGGGCCGCCGCGAACGTAACAAGCAGCAGAAGCTCGACCGCATCACCGCGGCCGCCGACGAGCTCTTCGGCCGCTTCGGTGTCGACGAGGTCACGACGCAGCAGATCGCCGACGCCGCCGATATCGGCACGGGCACGCTCTTCCTCTACGCCCGCAGCAAGGCCGAGCTGCTGCTTCTCGTGCAGAACACGCACTACGCCGAGGCGATCGACGCGGGCCTCCGAGCGGCCGCCTCCGCCACGTCACCCCTCGACGCGGTCATGGCGCTCGTCGAACCCGTCGTGGAATGCAACCGCCGGCAGATCGAGAACGGCCGCACCTACCTGCGCGAGCTCATCTTCGGCGACCCCGAAGAGCCTCACCACGCCGTTGGCCTCGAGCTGATCCAGCGCGTCGACACCGCCTACGTCGAGATCCTGCAGCGCGACGGTCGTCTCAGCGCGGCGGACGCGGCCCTGCTCGCCCGCACCATCTCCGCGGCCATGTTCGTGAGTCTCGCCTCCCCGGTGCACCTGCACAGCACCAACCAGCAGGTCTATGACGATATCCGCGAGCAGGTCCGAGTGCTCCTCCGCGCGTAGCCGACGAGCTGCAGCCAGCGCGGGATCGGATTGAAGGCCCTGTCGCAAGGCATCGATCGACCACCAGTGGCAAGCGGACCACACCCGCTAGCGCCCGCCCACCGGTCAGTTCCATTCAGACCGATGCGCGCAGCCTCGATATACCCATCGCGCAACTCCCATGCGGCCCTGCGCCTCGAGCTGCGAAGAGAACTGGCGCGTGCGGCAGAAGCTCCGAAGAAGTCTTCTCACGTCAGTTGTGTCCATAATGCGGTGGAGTTCCGCTTCAACGTCTGAGTAGCCGACCGCAGGGACCTATGACACGGGTCATGAAGGACGCCGCGGGCCGATCAGTCCTGCCGCAGGGTCCCCGCCCATGCCGCGAGGAAGGCGAGCTGGAAGGCGGCGTCCACGAGGTACATCCGGCTGATCCGTCCCCTGGGCGCGTTGGCCCGGTCCACGGCCAACAGAGTGAGGCTGGTCCCCATGCTGACCACTCGAACCAGCTCGAGCTGCTCGTCGCTCCGGCTGCGGAGCTGAGTGACACCGACAGTGGTGAGAAGCCCCGCCACCGTGCACACGAGCCATCTGTCCACCTTGGGCCCGAAGACCGCCTCGAACGTGCGCATGCTGACCAAGGGCCAGATTCCTCCGAACAGGTTGAGGCCCGCGTGGGCCAGCGCCAGACGCCGCATTGTGATCTCTCCGTTCATGCCAGGTGCTTCACGCACCCATACCCAGACGCGGGATGGCAACGCGTACGAACGTCGCTGCCCCGCGCGAACCTCCCGGCGACTGTGGAGGACTGTTGGCACGTGAGTGAACGGACGTCGATAATCCCCGGATGACGACACAGGACCTGGCAGGGCGCATCGCGGTCGTGGCCGGCGCGACACGAGGTGCCGGGCGAGCGATAGCCATCGAGCTGGGTGCCAGAGGCGCGACCGTGTACGTGACCGGTCGGAGCACCAGAGAAGGCCGGTCCGTCATGAACCGTCCCGAGACCATCGAGGGAACAGCCGAGAAGGTCACCGCTGCCGGCGGGAAGGGCATCTCCGTACGGTGCGACCACAGCAAGCCGTACGAGGTGGCGGGCCTCGCCGAGCGGATCCAGGCTGAGGTGGGGGTCGTCGACATCCTGGTCAACGACATCTGGGGTGGGGATCCTCTCGTGGACTGGGAGAAGAAGCTCTGGGAGCATCCGCTGGACGACACCCTTGCCGTCATCCGTAACGGTGTCGAGACGCACGTGATCACCTCCCACCATCTGCTCCCGCTCGTCCTGAGGAGTGACGCGGGTCTGGTGGTCGAGGTGGGCGACGGGAAGGCAGACGTCGCGTACCGGGGCAACATCGCTTACGACATTGTGAAGTCCGCCGTCGTGAGGCTTGCGGAGTCTCTCAACGCAGAGCTGTCCGGCACCCGAGCCATGGCGGTCAGCGTGACGCCGGGATTCCTGCGCTCCGAGGCGATGCTGGAGCTGGCAGGAGTGACGGAGCAGAACTGGCGCGAGGCGAGCGACTTCGGAGGAGGGTTCTTCGCGTACTCGGAGACCCCTCACCTGCTGGCTCGCGGGCTCGCGGCCATGGCGGCCGACCCTCGACGTGCCCGGTTCGCGGGAACGTGTCTGGGCTCCTGGGACCTGATGCACGAGTATGAGGTCGTTGATCTCGACGGAAGCTCGCCGGACTGGGGACGCGTCGACGCACGGGCCCGGCAGTCGACCCTGACCGATGGTTTCCCGGAGGTGGGTACGCGCTAGCTCGTGGCCGCGCAGCATGCCCCATTGCGCTGCCCTTGACCTGAGCATAAGATCCTTCTCATCACATGGGGGTGTGATGTTGCTCTTGGGGGGCAAAGCTATGACAGCACTACTTTCGGCGCAGGTTTTGGGCGATCTGCCTGAAGATTCAACGACCGTCTCACTGATCCCGCTTCGGCTGGCACCCATGGCGGGGCTGGTGGGGGCGAGCCTGACGTCCTTCGCGCCTCGCTACGCCGCGCTGATGCGCGACCTGTGCCGTGCCCGGA
>JACRAA010000292.1 GCA_016213595.1 Actinomycetota bacterium
CATCACCACGGTCTACGTCACGCACGACCAGACCGAGGCGATGACGCTGGGCGACCGGGTGGCCGTGCTCAAGCGCGGCGTGCTCCAGCAGCACGCCACGCCGCGCGAGCTCTACGAGAACCCCGCCAACCTCTTCGTGGCCGGCTTCATCGGCTCCCCGCCGATGAACTTCCTCCCCGCCAAGGTCGACGGCAACAAGGTCGAGCTGCCGTTCGGCACCCTCACCATCCCCGAGGACAAGGCCGCCAAGGCGCAGGGCAAGGGCCTGCTCATCGCCGGCATCCGGCCTGACCACTTCGAGGACGCCAGCGTGATGGACGCCGACAAGGTCAGCGACGAGGCCACCTTCAACGCGAAGGTCGACGTCGTGGAGTGGCTCGGCAACGAGGCCTACGCCTACAGCCCGTTCGAGGCCCCGCCCGAGGTGCGCGACCAGCTCACGCAGCTCGAGAAGGACCTCGACGGCGAGTCGATGCGCACCCAGCTGGTGATCTCGCTCGACGGGGCCAGCCGGATCAAGGAGGGCGACGACGCGACGATCTGGGTCGACGCCCGCAAGATCCACCTCTTCGACCCCTCGACCGGTGAGAACCTCACGATGGACGCCGACAACGCCGGGATCGTCCCCGGAGCGGCCGAGGCGCTCGCCAAGGCCGAGGAGGTCGGCAAGGAGCAGGACGCGGTCGACCCCCACGCGGCGACCACCTGATCTACGGCGGGATGCCGCCGTCGTGGAGCCACGCGGCGGCATAGGGCTCCAGCGGGATCGCACCCTCGTGCAGCGAGGGGGCGGTCCCGCTGACCGCGTCCCGGAGGCCGTCGGTGTGCAGGCCGAGCCAGTGCAGGACGTCGGCGTCGACCCACGCCCGCTCCCCCGTCACGTTGTGCGCCGCGAGCAGCGGCCCCGACGGGTGGCGCCGCACGACGAGCAGTACGCCCGGGTCGCGGGGGTCCCACACCTCGGTGGGCGTCGCCGCGTGCAGGTGCGGCAGCTGACGACGTACGTCGAGCCGGTGCCGCAGGCCGGACGTGAGGCCGCGCGGGCCCGTGCCGACGTCGACGACGCCCCACGGCATGCGGGGCCGGTGCACCCACCGGTTGTCGCCGGCGTGGGCCGGGTCGTCGGCCCAGCCGGGATCGTTGAGGAGCCCGAGCTCGTCGCCCATCCAGATCACGGGTAGCCCGCCGAAGGACAGGATCACCGCGTGCGCCAGCAGGATCCGGGCGACCGACTGCGGATCTCCCGCCGCGAGGCCCGCGAGCGACGCCAGCGAGCCGGAGATCCGCCGGTCGCCGGTCTGCTCGTTCTGCTGGAAGACCAGCCCCCGCGCCCACGAGCCGGGGTAGGAGCCGGAGTACCAGTCGGAGAGGAATCGGCGGTGTGCCCAGGGATCGAGGCCGACAGCGTGGGCGTCCTCGTCGGCGATCGCCCACCCGATGTCGTCGTGGCAGCGGACGTACGTCGTCCACGCGGTGGTGGCCGGTGGCTGCGGCACCTGCTGGAGCGCACGCGAGGCCAGCCGGGCGTCGCCCGAGGCGAGCATCGACCAGATCTGCACCATGAGCCCGTTGTGGTAGGCGAGGTCGCTCACCCTGCCGGCGTGCTCGCCGACGCCGAGGTAGGCCGGCAGGTCGGCCGGACCCACGATCGCCTCGGCCTTGAAGAGCACCGCCGGCGCCGCGATCCGCGCGACCGTGCGCAGCGCACGGGTCAGGTCGTGCACCTCGGGCTCGTTCTGGCAGGCCGTGCCGAGGCGCTTCCAGATGAAGGCGATCGCGTCGAGCCGGAAGACCTCGACCCCGAGGTTCGCCAGCGTGAGGATGATGTCGGCGTACTCGCAGAGCACCGAGGGGTTCGACCAGTTGACGTCCCACTGGTAGTCGTTGAAGGTCGTCCAGACCCAGCCCGCGAGCTCGTCGTCCCAGGTGAAGTTGCCGGGCGCGAAGTCGGGGAAGACCTCGGGAAGCGTCGCCTCGTAGGCATCCGGCCCCTCGCGGTCGGCGAAGGTGTGGAAGTAGCCGCGCTTCTCCGCGTCCCCCGCACGCGCCGCCGCCGCCCACTCGTGCTCGCGCGCGACGTGGTTGAGCACGAGGTCGAGGCACAGGCTGATGCCCTCGCCAAGCAGCGTCGTGGCGAGGTCGCGCAGGTCGTCGGTGTCACCGAGGTCGGCGCGCACGGAGCGGTAGTCGGCGACCGCGTAGCCCCCGTCGTTGGGCCCCGGTCGCGGCGTCAGGAGGGGCATGAGGTGGAGGTAGCCGACGCCGAGGTCGCGCAGGTAGGGCACGCGCGCCTCGACGCCGCGCAGGGTGTCGGCGAAGCGGTCGGCGTACGCCGCGTAGCCGAGCATGCCGGGTCGCTGGAACCAGTCGGGCTCGGCCAGCCTTCGCTCGTCGAGCGCGCGCAGGTCGTCGGGCCTGGCGGCGTGCGCGGCGCGGGCGATCGCGACCAGGCGGTCCGCGACCGAAGGCGCCGCGTCGGTGCCGTAGACCCGCTCGAGAGTGCGGACGAGGTCGGGCTCCCACTGCTCGATCCGGCTCTCGAATCCGGCATCCGTCGGGGTCACGCGAGCAGTATGTCGGCACGGGCCCTGCCCGTCACGGGCCCAGCGCCCTACGCTGGCGCGTCGTGAGCACCGAACGGCCGAGCCGCCCGCGCGACCACTTCACCCCGGGTCGCGGCTGGCTCAACGACCCCAACGGGCTGGTGCACCACGACGGCGAGTGGCACCTGTTCTTCCAGCACTGGCCCGACGCGCTGGTGCACGGGCCGATGTCGTGGGGGCACGCCGTGAGCCGCGACCTGCTAGACTGGACCGAGCTCCCGGTCGCCCTGCCCGCGACCGAGGCCGAGCACATGTGGTCGGGCAGCGTCGTCCACGACGCCGCGAACACCTCGGGCCTCGGCACCGAGGACGCGGGTCCGCTCGTCGCGCTCTACACCAGCTTCGACCCGGTCGGGCTGGGCCAGGCCCAGTCGCTCGCCTGGAGCACCGACCACGGCCGCACCTGGACGCCGTACGCCCACAACCCGGTGATCGACATCGGCTCCACCGCCTTCCGCGACCCCAAGGTCCTCCGGCACGACGACGGGTGGCTGATGGTCCTCGTGCTCGCGGAAGCGCGCACCGTCGAGGTCTACCGGTCCCCCGACCTCGTGCACTGGGAGCACGCGTCGAGCTTTGGGCCCGCGGGATCGGTCGAGGGCGTCTGGGAGTGCCCCGACCTCCTCCGCGTGCCGATCGAGGGCACGGACGCGACCGCCGTGGTGCTGCTCGTCAGCGTGCTCAGTGGCGCACCCGCGGGCGGGTCGGGCATGCAGTACTTCGTCGGGGAGCTGGACGGACTGGAGCTCCGCGCGACCCAGGACGCGCAGTGGCTGGACCACGGGGCCGACTGCTACGCCGCCGTGTCCTACTCCGACGCCCCCGGGCCCGAGCCGGTCGTGCAGGGCTGGATGAGCAACTGGCAGTACGCCAACGACGTGCCGGCCACCGACTTCCGGGGTTCGATGACGCTCGCCCGCCGGCTGTCGCTGCGGCGCCGCGACGGCCGCCTGGCACTGGTCCAGCGACCGGTGGTCCGCGGCGGCGAGGTCGTGCACGCGGTGACCGACCTGGAGCTCGACGGCACCACGACGCTGCCCGTCGCCGCGACGTCCTTCCGGGTCACGGCCGAGGTCGAGCCCGGGACGGCCCACCGGTTCGGGCTGCACGTGCGCGTCGGTCCGGACGAGCGGACGACCGTGTGGGTCGACGCCGTCGCCGGCGTGGTGGCGCTGGACCGCACGCGGTCGGGGACCAGCGACTTCCATCCCGGCTTCGCGGCCGTGCACACCGCACCGCTGCCGCCGGGCGACGCGCCGGTCCGGCTGGAGGTGGTGGTCGACGAGTCGTCGGTGGAGGTCTTCGTCGGCGACGGCGAGGTGGTCCTCACCGACCTGGTCGTCCCCGGTCCCGACCGCACGCGCATCGAGGTCGGCGCCGAGGGCGGCACGGCGGTCGGCAGGCGTCTCGAGGTGCACGGCTGAGACGCGCGAAGGCCCCCGGAGCGTGGTGCTCCGGGGGCCCTCGCGCGTGCGGGTCCTGAGGGTCAGGCGGAGAGGCGCTCGCCCGACTCCGTGTCGAACACGTGCACGTGCTGCGGGTCGGTCGTGACGTGGAGCGTCTCGCCCTTGGCCGGGTGGTGCCGGCCGGCGATGCGGACGATCACGTTGGAGGGCGCGCCCTCCACGTCGCAGGTGCCGTAGACGAAGCTGTCGGCGCCGAGCTCCTCGACGACCGTGACCGTCACCGGCAGGCCGCCGTCCTCGGAGTTGACCAGACGCCAGTTCTCCGGGCGGACGCCGACGGTGACGTTGCCGGACATCTTCTTCTCGGCGGTCGGGTCGACCGGCACGGCGTAGCCGCCCACCTTGACCGTCCCGTCCTCGGCCGCCACGCCCTCGAGCAGGTTCATCTGCGGCGAGCCGATGAAGCCGGCGACGAAGAGGTTGGCGGGCTTGTCGTAGAGCTTGAGCGGGGTGTCGACCTGCTGGAGGATGCCCAGCTTCATGACCGCGACGCGGTCGCCCATCGTCATTGCCTCGACCTGGTCGTGGGTGACGTAGACGGTGGTGACGCCGAGGTCCTGCTGGAGCTTGGCAATGTCCGTGCGGGTCGCCACGCGCATCTTGGCGTCGAGGTTGGACAGCGGCTCGTCCATGCAGAACACCTGCGGGTTGCGGACGATCGCGCGACCCATCGCGACGCGCTGGCGCTGGCCACCGGAGAGGGCCTTCGGCTTGCGCTGGAGGTACTCGGTGAGCTGGAGGATCTCGGCGGCCTTGGCGACGCGCTCCTTCTGCTCTGCCTTCGACACCTTGGCCATCTTCAGCGAGAACGCCATGTTCTCCTCGACCGACATGTGCGGGTAGAGCGCGTAGTTCTGGAACACCATCGCGATGTCGCGGTCCTTGGGCGGGACGTTGGTGACGTCGCGGTCACCGATGAAGATCTTCCCGTCGTTGACCTCCTCCAGGCCTGCGAGCATGCGCAGGGTGGTGGACTTCCCGCAGCCCGACGGGCCCACGAGCACCATGAACTCGCCGTCCTTGATGTCCAGGCTGATGCCGGGGACTGCTGGTTCGTCGGCCCCGGGATACCACCGCTGGGCCTTCTCGAAA
Organism: Actinomycetota bacterium; assembly: GCA_016213595.1. GTDB lineage: Bacteria > Actinomycetota > Actinomycetes > Propionibacteriales > Propionibacteriaceae > Fen-668. Next base: position 5,162 of record JACRAA010000292.1, read on the forward strand.
GTGACTGTTGCCATGACTTTTCTCCTTCACCGGCAGGTACGTGCCGGACGATCCGTAGTGAAGTGACGCGCCTCACACTAGGGCTGGCCCTCGGGCGTGGCAACGCTCGAGGCTTGTCGTCTCACCGGGCGCACGGACCCTCCGTGCCGTACGGTCATGGGCACCGACACCACCCCGCCGCGGTCCTCGGGGTCCAGCAGA
>JACRAA010000286.1 GCA_016213595.1 Actinomycetota bacterium
AGTCCTCGCCGGGCCGCAGCGCCTGCAGGTTGGCGTCGAGCTGCCCGAGCTGCTGAGCGAGCTCCGGCGAGCCGAAAGCCTGTGCCGACAAGGCCATGAGCTCGTCCCGCTGCTCCTGCGACATGGACCGCATCATCCGCTGGGCGGCGGCCGCCCGCTGGGCCAACGCGTCGATGAGCTCCTCCACGGTCTCGGGGTTCTCCGGGAAGAACTGCCCGTGCTTGGCCATGAAGTCCTGCATCATCTGGGGCGTGTCCTCGCCGCGGCGGTGCGCGTCCAGCAGCTGGTTGAGGTCGGAGAGCATCTCCTGGACCGCCTGCCGGTCCTCGTCGGTGGCGTTCTCCAGCGCCTCCTTCATGCCGGCGAACCGCTGGTCGAGCAGCTCGCGGCCGAGCAGGTCCTTGATCTTGTCGTACGACTCCCGAGCATCGGAGGACTGCCAGTCGTACGAGCTCAGCGAGTTCACCGCTGCTGCCGGGGAGCTGGGCAGGCTGTCGAGCGTCATCTCGCGTAGCGCCCGGTCACCGTCGTCCATGGTGGCGTCCCGAGCGAGCTGCTTGCGCTCCGAGAGCACTGCCTCGTCGAGCAGCCGCTTGACCTCCTCGAGGGTCCCGTCGAGGCGGTGGTTGCGCAGCAGCTCCTGCCGCCGACGATGTACGTCCCGGGCGAGGTCGTCGAGGCCGCGCTGCTCGCGGCCGCCACGACGCAGGAACTCCCGCAGCGCTCCCTCCGGCGAGTAGCCGGCCATGACGTCGTCCGTGACCGCCTTCAGGGCCTCGGCCAGGTCGACGGGAGGCGCGAGCGGGTCGGGGCCGCCCGCGTACCGCCCGTACCGTGCCCGTCTTCGACGCCTATCCATACAGGGTCTCTCCGTCCGCGGAGTCCTTGGAGATGCGGCGGGCCAGGTACAGCCCCTCGAGCGCGAGCTCGATCGCGCTGGCACGCTCACCCTCAGAGGTGGCGCCGAAGCGGTCGGCCACGGCGTCGTACGTGCCGTTCAGCCTCGGCAGGGTGTCGACGAACTCCTGTGCCGTCACTTGTTCGCCGGTCGTGACGGTGATCGAGCCGTCGAGCGCGTCGACGAGCGGGCCGAGGTCGATCCCGCGGTACAGCTCGCGGACCGTCTCCGCGGTCGCCATCCGCAGGAGGTGGTCGAGGATGTCGCGCTCGCGCCCCTCCTCGCCGGACTCGAACTCGATCTTGCCGCCCAGCACGTCGACGGCGCTCTCGAGGTCGACGACCCGGGCGACAGCCTCGTCCTCGCCGCGCAACGTGGCGCGGTGCCGCGCGGCTGCGGCGATCGTCTCGGCGCCGGCGATGGCGAACCGCGCGGAGACTCCCGAGCGCTGGTTCACGGCGGGGGAGGAGCGGAGCTGCCGCGTGAAGCGGGCCAGGATCTCGACGAGGGGCTCGGGCAGGTCGGCGACCAGCTTCGCCTCCTGGAGGATGACGGCGACCTCGTCGGTCAGCTCGAGCGGGTAGTGCGTCCGGATCTCCGCCCCGAAGCGGTCCTTGAGCGGGGTGATGATGCGGCCCCGGTTCGTGTAGTCCTCGGGGTTCGCGGACGCGACGACGAGCACGTCGAGGGGCAGCCGCAGCACGTACCCGCGGATCTGGATGTCCCGCTCCTCCATCACGTTGAGCATGGAGACCTGGATCCGCTCCGCGAGGTCCGGGAGCTCGTTGATGGCGACGATTCCCCGGTGGCTGCGGGGGATGAGGCCGAAGTGGATCGTCTCGGGATCGCCGAGGCGCCGCCCCTCGGCCACGCGCATCGGGTCGACGTCGCCGATGAGGTCGGCGACGGACGTGTCGGGTGTGGCGAGCTTCTCCGCGTACCGCTCCGACCTGTGCCGCCAGGCGACGGGCAGCGAGTCGCCGAGCTCGATGGCGCGGCGGCGCGACTCCGCGGTGATGGGGTCGTACGGGTGCTCGCCCAGCTCGGAGCCGGCGATGACAGGCGACCACTCGTCGAGCAGTCCCGAGAGCGTACGCAGCAGGCGCGTCTTGCCCTGACCGCGCTCGCCGAGGAGGACGACGTCGTGGCCGGCGATGAGGGCGCGCTCGAGCTGAGGGATGACTGTCCGGTCGAAGCCGTGGATCCCGGGCCATGGGTCCCGGCCCTCGGCGAGGGCGGCGAGCAGGTTCCGCTGGATCTCCTCGCGCAGCGACTCCTGCTGGTGGCCCGACGCGCGAAGCTCGCCGACTGTACGGATGGTGGGCTGGCTCACAATGTCACGCTAACCCCGCCCACCAAGCACTGGCCCGCGTCTCACCCGCCTGACGGTTCGGGGCCGTCTGAGCCGTGGCTAGGCGGTTCACACCACCCAGCTGCTCCCGGCGTCAGGCGCCGTAGCGGGACCTGTACTCCCGCATGGCCGGGAGGTGGGCCGCGAGGGACGGGTCGGCGGCCACATAGTCCACAACGTCGTCGAGCGTGACGATCGCCCGGACGTCGACGCCGTGGTCGGCCTGCACCTGGCCGACGGCGGACAGCTCGCCCGTACCGCGCTCCTGTCGGTCGATCGCGACGACGACGCCGGCGAGCTCTGCGCCCGTGCCGGCCAAGAGCTCGATGACCTCGCGGATGGCGGTGCCGGCTGTGATGACGTCGTCGATGACGAGCACGCGTCCCGCGACCGGCGCCCCGACGAACAGGCCGCCTTCAGCGTGGTCCTTCGCCTCCTTGCGGTTGAACGACCACGGCACGTCCCGTCCGTACTGCTCGGCCAGCTCCACCGACGTGGCAGCGGCTAGGGGGATCCCCTTGTAGGCGGGGCCCAGCAGGACGTCGAAGTCGAGGGCCCAGGCGTCGATCGCCGCGGCGTAGGCACGACCGAGCCCGGCAAGCTTCACGCCGCTGTCGAACCGCCCGGCATTGAAGAAGTAGGGGGAGGTCCGGCCGGACTTCAACGTGAACTCGCCGAAGCTGAGCACCTGGTGGGCGAGGGCGAGCTCGATGAAGTCCCGCTGGTAGTCGTGCATGCGGCACAGCCTAGGGGCCGCTCAAGCCGCGGCGAGCGGCTCCCCAGACTGGCGCGATCACATTGGTGGCGTAGCGTCCCCCAAGCGGAAGCCACGTCTCACCCATTGCACAACACTGTTATGTAACAGGGTTCGCTTTAGAGTTGTCAAATGCCAAGGCCCAAGATCTACGACGACGACCTTCGTCGCCGTCTCGTGGCCCGCGCAGCGACCATGCTCGCCGAGCTGGGTCCCAGCGGACTCGCACTGAGGCAGGTGGCGGCTGCGGAGGGCACGTCCACGACAGCGATCTACTCCATGTTCGAGGACCGCGCCGGGCTGATGCGCGAGGTGGGCGTTACCGCCTCGAGGAGCTTCATCGAGGCCCAGCGAGCGGTACCCGTGACGGACGACCCCTTCGCGGACCTGTTCAGCCTGGGACGCGCGTACCGCCAGTGGGCGCTCGAGAACCCCACCCTGTACTTCGTCCTCATGGCGCCGCCTGCAGAGGACATGCGCATGTCGGGGCCTCTCCCCCAGGCGGAGGCAGCCGGCGCGCTCCGCGATGTCATCCTCCGGCTCATCGAGGCCGAGCTCTTTCCGGCGCTGAACCCGGACCTGATCCTCGGCCTCATCTGGGCGTCGGTGCACGGCTTCGTGGCGTTGGAGCTGGCGGGCTACTACCGCCCCACACCACGAGAGCAGCTCGACCGGATGTACCAGGCGCAGCTGGACGCCATCGCACGCGGCTGGCTCAAGCGCTCCTGACGACCCCTCGATCGCTCCTGCGGCTCGACGTCTCGCCCTGCGGGCGCCCACGGAGCGGACCCCGCCCATGCCTGGCTCGCTCCCGGTAGGCTCCGGGCTTCTTGCGGGCCGGGTGTATA
>JACRAA010000287.1 GCA_016213595.1 Actinomycetota bacterium
GCGGGACCCCTGTGGTCACCGCTGACCGCGGGGGCGCGAGGGAGCTCGTGGACGAGGTGTGCGCAGACTGGGCGCCGCCTCGGGCCGGGGACCTCGCCGATGCCGTACAGCGCCTCCACGACCGGCTCGTGTCCGACCCGAGCGGCCTCCGCCGCGCCGCCCGCGCCCATGCCGAGCGGTACTCGTGGGACAGGTCGGCCCAGCTCATGCTCGCGGTGCACGAGGAGGTAGCGGCGGGCGCCCGGCGATAGGGCGAGCAGATGCCGGAGTTGTGAGCCGCCCCCTCGAGCACAGCGGATCCCCGCCGGCGGCTGCCGACGGGGATCCGCTGAGTGTCAGGTCCTCAGATGAGGCCGTCAGATGAGGCCGTCAGACGAGACCGTCAGATGAGGCCGGCGGTCTGGGTCACGGCACGGTCGTACCGGCTCTGGACGTCGTTCCAGTTGACGACGTTCCACCACGCCTTGGCGTAGTCGGCCTTGACGTTCTTGTACTGCAGGTAGAAGGCGTGCTCCCACATGTCGAGCTGGAGCAGCGGCACCTGGCCGGCGGGGAGGTTGCCCTGCTGGTCGTACAGCTGGTTGATGTTCAGGCGCCCACCGAGCGTGTCCCACACCAGCATCGCCCAGCCGGAGCCCTGGATGCCGTTGGCCGTCTCGGTGAAGTGGCGCTGGAACTTGGTGAACCCGCCGAACGTCTCGGTGATCGCCGACGCGAGGGAGCCTGCCGGCTCGCCGCCGCCGTCAGGGGACATGTTCTTCCAGAACACCGAGTGGTTGATGTGTCCGCCGAGGTGGAACGCCAGGTCCTTCTCAAGCTTGTTCACGGCGGCGAAGTCGTCCTTGTCGCGCGCCTCGGCGAGCTTCTCGAGCGCCGTGTTGGCGCCCACGACGTACGCGTTGTGGTGCTTGCTGTGATGGAGCTCCATGATCTCGCCACTGATGTGCGGTGCGAGTGCTCCGTAGTCGTAGTCGAGGTCGGGCAGCGTGTAGACGGCCATGGTTTCTCCTTCGAGCGTCGGTGACTGTGGGTATCTGGGGCACGCGCCCCATCTGCCTGGTCCAACCCTGCCCTCCCGTGGGCTATTCCTCCAGACCCCGGCTCCGTTCCCGAGTGCTGGTTACGCATTTCTCGTCAGGCGTTCCCGTACACCGCCGGGTCCACTACCGGCACCGGCCTCCCGGGGTGTTCAATTCGCCCTGTGCCAGCCCTGCGCATCGTCGACCTCGTGAAGTCGTTCGGAGACAAGCGCGCGGTGGACGGCCTCTCCCTCGACGTGCCCCCGGGCTCGATGTACGGACTCGTCGGGCCGAACGGCGCAGGCAAGACGACGACCCTGTCGATGGTCACCGGGCTGCTCCGCCCGGACTCCGGCAGGGTCGAGGTCCTCGGCCACGACGTCTGGACGGACCCGGTCCGGGCGAAGGCGCTCATCGGGGTGTTGCCTGACGGGCTCCACGTGTTCGACAGGCTGAGCGGGCGTGAGCTCATCCGCTACGTCGCGCTGCTGAGGGGGCTCGACCGTCGGGTCGCGGACAGCAGGGCCGACGAGCTGCTCCACGCGCTCGGCCTCGCGGAGGACGCCGAGCTGCTCGTGTGCGACTACTCCACGGGCATGACGAAGAAGATCGGGCTGGCCTGCGCGCTCGTCCATGCTCCCCGGCTGCTCATCCTCGACGAGCCGTTCGAGGCGGTGGACCCCGTGTCCGGGGACATGATCCGCCAGATACTGAGGACGTACGTCGCCTCCGGGGGGACCGTCCTGCTGTCGAGCCACGTCATGGAGATCGTCGAGGCGCTGTGCGACTCCCTCGCGGTCATGGCACACGGGCGGGTGCAGGCCGCCGGCACCCTCGACGACGTACGACAGGGCGAGAGCCTCACCGAGAGGTTCCTCGACCTCGTCGGTGCCCAGCACCTCGAGTCGGAGTCCCTGGCGTGGTTGAGCTCCTCGTCGGACTGAAGCTGCGGCTCCTCCGGCGCAGCCTGGCCGGGCCGGGAACGCGCCGAGGAGTGCTCGTGGTCGTCGCCGTCGTCTCGCTGCTGTTCACCGGACCGGTCTGCCTCGTCCTGGTGCTCCTCGCCCGTACGGGCCTCCTGCTCGCGAACTCCGTGACCGTGCTCGTGGGGTTCTCCGTCATGCTCGCCTGGGTGTGGCTGCCGCTGTTCGTCACCGGCACGGACGACGCGCTCTCGCCGAGCCGCTTCGCGCTCCTGCCCGTACGTGCCGCACGGCTCCTGCCCGGCCTGTACGTCGCAGGGCTGTTCGGGCTCGGGCCGCTGCTGACGGCGCTCATCGGAGCATCCGCGGTGATCGGGTGGGCCCGCAGCCCGGCGGTGCTGCTCGCCGCCCTGGTCGGCGTCGCCCTCGGCGTCGTCACGGCGACGCTCATCCCGCACGCGTTGACGTCCGCGCTCGCCGGCGTACTCGGGTCGCGGCGGTTCCGGGACGTGACGGGCCTGGCCCTCCTGGGGTTCGCCGTCATCAGCACCGTCGTCCTGCAGCTGGCCAGCGCGGCCATCACCCGCGCCGAGGGGCCGGCCTCCCTGCTCACGGCGCTGGGCCGCACGGCGGCCTTCCTGTCCTGGACTCCCTTCGGCGCCGCCTGGGCGCTCCCGGCCGACGTCGCACGAGGGGACCTCGCAGCTGCGCTCGGCCATACGGGAGTGGCCGTGGCGACACTGTGCGTGCTCGTCGTCGGATGGTGGCTGGCGCTCCGCCGCGCCTTGACGATGCCCCTCGACGTGCCCGACATCGTGGGACGCGTCCCCCGCGACGGCCTCGTCGACCGCTGGCTCTCGGGCTCGACAACGGCTGTCATCGCCGGCCGGCTGCTGCGCTACTACCGGCGCGACCCCCGCCGCTCCCTGTCCGTGTTCTCGATGATGCTGGCGCCCGTCCTCGTCGGCGTCTCCGTCGCCGGGGTCACGGCCGCCGGCGGTCGGGCCGCAGCCATCTCCCTGCTGGTCGTGGCGCCCTTTCTCGGGACGCTGCTGGGACCGACGCTGGCCTTCGACATCTCGTACGACGACAGCGCTCTGTGGACCCATCTGAGCACGTCCGTGAAGGGCTGGGAGGACCGGCTGGGGCGCCTTGTCGGCTTCAGCCTGCTGGCGCTGCCCATCGTGGCCCTCGTCCTCGCCCTGGGCGTCCTCGCGACCGGGGTCCAGCACCTGCTGCCGTTCGGCGCCGCGACGGTCGCCGTGACCGGCGCCGCACTCGGCGTCGGGTCGTACCTGGGCGGCATCATCCAGGTACCGGTGCCCCCGGCCGGCAGCAGCCCGTTCGGGAAGGGGTCAGGAGGCGGCCCGCTGTCCCTCGTGGTCAGCATCGTCACCGTGATCCTCGCCCTGCTCGTCTCGCTGCCCGCGCTCGTCGTCGCGGCCCTCGCCTACAGCCGCGACTGGGCTCGGTACGCAGCGCTCCCGGTAGCGCTCCTCACCGCCGCAGCCGCGATCGTGTGGGGCGTGGTGATGGGCGGACGACGGCTGGACCGTCGCTGGCCCGAGGTGCTCCGTGAGGTGACGTACCGCCGCTGAACCTCAGTTGTCGGAGTCGGGCGAGACGTCCGGTCGAGCCACGGCGAAGACCCGGAAGCCGTTCGCGCTCGCGGTGCGCCTGCAGGCCCACCCCTCGCCCTCCAGCCAGGTGGCGAGCGAGTCCGCGCCGAGGTTGCGGGCGACGACGAGGCGGGCAGTGCCGTCCGGGAGCAGCCGGCCGAGCCACAGGACGAGGAGGTGGTGCAGAGCCGCCTTCCCGATGCGGATCGGCGGGTTCGACCAGATCTCGTCGTAGCGCTCGTCGTCCGCGACGTCGGCGGGCAGGGCAGTGCGGACCCGGTCACCGATGCCGAGCCTGTCGGCGTTCGCCCTGGTCAGGGCGAGAGCGCGTTCGTTCACGTCGACCGCCGTGATGCGTGCCTCATGGTTCGCGAGCCCCAACGCGACGGTGATGGGTCCGATGCCGCAGCCGAGGTCGAGGAGCCGTACGGGACCGGGCGGGGGCGCGGTGGAGCGGAGGAGGACGGCGGTCCCCGTGTCCAGGCCGCCGCCGGAGAAGACACCCCGGGACGACTCCAGCTCGACCTCGGTGTCCCACAGCCGCACGGTGACCCGGAACGTGTCGGCCCTGCCTCGCGGCGTCTCGAAGTAGTGGCTCACGTGTCCTCATCCAGGCTGCGCGTCGCCCTCGACTCCGCAGCGCGGGCCGCGAGCCCCGAGTCGGCCGGGTAGCCGACCTCCTCGAGTGTCAGGCCGTGCGCCGGGAGGACGGCCACCTCGCCCGCGCGCTCGCTGTGTGTCAGGAGGGAGCGGAGCCAGGCACGGTCACGGCGCCCAGCCGCGACAGCGGTGAGCGCGCCCATGAGGGAGCGGACCATGGAGTGGCAGAAGGCGTCGGCCTGGACGGTGACCTCGATGGTCCGGTCCGGCTGCCGTACGGCCGTGACCCGTTGCAGGGTACGGATCGTCGTCGCGCCGTCCCGACGCTTGCAGAACGCGGCGAAGTCGTGGAGGCCCAGCAGGTCCGTACCGGACTGGGCCAGCAGGTACATCTCCAGCGGGTCGGGATGCCGGACCACGTGGTGACGACGCAGCGGGTCGAGGTCCTCGGGGGCGTCCCAGAGCCGGTAGACGTACCGGCGCCAGATCGCCGAGAACCGGGCGTCGAAGCCCTTCGGCGCTCGCGTCACCCGTCGTACGGCCAGGTCGTCCGGCAGCGCGCGCGGCAGGCGGCGGGCGAGGACCAGCCCGGTGTCCTGCAGCCCCGCGCGTCCCGTGGGAGACATCGCGGGCAGGTCGACGTGCACGACCTGGCCCCGGGCGTGGACTCCTGCGTCCGTACGGCCGGCGCACGTGAGGCGGGGGGGCTCGCTGAGCCGGAGCACGCGACCCATCCAGTCGGTCAGCTCTCCCTCGACGCTGCGCAGCCCGGGCTGCGCCGCCCC
>JACRAA010000288.1 GCA_016213595.1 Actinomycetota bacterium
ACGCGTCGGGCGTCCCCGCCAGGCCGGCCTCGTCGCTGGTCACGTGCGGTCGCGGACCGCCGCGACGATCTCGTCGACCGCTTCGGCGACGGGTACGCCGTTCTTCTGCGACCCGTCCCGGTAGCGGAAGCTGACCGCCCCCGCCTCGATGTCGTCGTGCCCCGCGATGAGCATGTACGGCACCTTCTGCGTCTGGGCGTTGCGGATCTTCTTCTGCATCCGCTCGTCGGAGGCGTCCACCTCGACCCGGATCCCCTGCTTGCGGAGCCTCGCCGCGACGTCCTCCAGGTACGGGACGTGGTCTGTCGCCACCGGGATCCCGACGACCTGTACGGGGGCGAGCCACGCCGGGAACGCGCCGGCGTAGTGCTCGACGAGGATCCCCAGGAAGCGCTCGATGGAGCCGAACTTCGCGGAGTGGATCATGACCGGCTCGGCGTGGCTGCCGTCAGGAGCGGTGTAGCTGAGGCCGAACCGGGCCGGCTGGTTGAAGTCGTACTGGATCGTCGACATCTGCCAGGTACGACCGATCGCGTCCCGGATCTGCACCGAGATCTTGGGTCCGTAGAACGCCGCACCGCCGGGGTCGGGGACGAGCTGGAGGCCGGACTCGCGACCGACCTTCTCGAGCACGGCGGTGGCCGTCTCCCACTGCTCGTCAGTGCCGATGAACTTGTCGGGGTGCGACGCGTCCTTGGTCGACAGCTCGAGGTAGTAGTCGTGCAGCCCGAAGTCGTCCAGGAGCTTCAGGACGAAGTCGAGAAGGTGCTTGACCTCGTCGGCGGCCTGCGACGCCATGACGTAGCTGTGCGAGTCGTCCTGGGTGATGCTGCGCACCCTGGTCAGGCCCTGCAGCACGCCCGACTTCTCGTTGCGGTAGACCGTGCCGAACTCGAACAAGCGCAGCGGCAGCTCGCGGTAGGAACGCCCGCGCGCCTTGAAGATCAGGTTGTGCATCGGGCAGTTCATGGCCTTGAGGTAGTACTTCTGGCCGTCGTCGTCCATCGGCGGGAACATGCCCTCCGCGTAGTACGGAAGGTGGCCCGAGGTGTAGAACAGCTCGTCCTTGGAGATGTGCGGCGTCCCCACGTACAGGAACCCGTTGTCGATGTGGGCCTGGCGGACGTAGTCCTCCATCTCGCGCTTGATGACGCCGCCCTTGGGGTGGAAGACCGGCAGGCCCGCGCCCAGCTCCTCCGGGAAGCTGTACAGGTCGAGCTCGGTGCCGAGCCGGCGGTGGTCGCGGCGGACCGCCTCGGCGAGCCGGAACTCGTACGCCTGGAGGTCCTCGCGGCTCGCCCACGCGGTGCCGTACAGCCGCTGGAGCTGAGGGTTCTTCTGGTCGCCCCGCCAGTAGGCGGCGCTCGAGCGGGTCAACGCGAACGCCTTGATGTAGCCGGTGTGCGGCACGTGCGGCCCCCGGCACAGGTCCTTCCAGGCGACCTCGCCGTTGCGGCGCACGTTGTCGTAGATGGTCAGCTCGCCGGCACCCACCTCGACGCTGGCGCCGTCCTCGTCACCCGCGTGGCCCTTGATCCCTATGAGTTCCAGCTTGTACGGCTGGTCGGCGAGCTCCTCGCGCGCCTGCTCGTCGGTGACGGCCCGGCGGACGAAGCGCTGGCGCTCCTTGACGATGCGCTGCATCGACTTCTCGAGCGCCTTGAGGTCGTCGGGGGTGAACGGCTGTTCGACGTCGAAGTCGTAGTAGAAGCCGTCGGTGATCGGCGGCCCGATGCCGAGCTTCGCGTCGGCGCGCAGGAGCTGTACGGCCTGGGCGGCGACGTGCGCCGAGGAGTGGCGAAGGATGGCGAGCCCCTCGTCGGAGGTGGCGAGCACCGCTTCGACCGTCGTCCCGTCGGCCACCTCGGCCGCGAGGTCGCGGGTCCTGCCGTCGACCTTCATGGCCACCACCGACTGGTCGTCGCCGAAGATGTCGAGCCCCGTCGTCGTACCGGCCAGCTCCCGCACCTCGGAGGAGAGCTCTCGGACGACGGTGATGGGTGACACGGTGTTCCTCTCGTACCCGGACCGCGGGTCGGTCACGGCCGGCGCGGTGCGCCGTCGGCCATTCTGCTACATCCGCTCGCCGCCGGTCGCGCCCATTGCGCCGTGGCGAGTGATGCAGGTCGTCCCGTGTCGAGCAGGTCATCCCGTGTCGAGCAGGACTCACCCCGTGTCGAGCAGGAGCTGGGCGTGGCTGGCGACCTTGCGTATCGGAACCCGGGCAGGGTCGACCGCGCACGGTGGCAGGAACTCGGGCAGCCCGCGGGAGTCGATGCGTACCTGCCACTGGTCGACCGCCTCCGACCTCCCGTCATCGAGCGCGCTCAGTGGCGACGGTTCGATGAGTCCGTGGTGGGACCTGCACAACGCGACGAGGTTCCCCAGGCTCGTAGCGCCCCCGAGCTGCCACGGCACGACGTGGTGGACGTCGCAGTGCCACATCGGCGTCGTACAACCCGGAAACGCACAGCCACCGTCTCTCAGCGCGACGGCGAGCCGCAGTCCCGGCGGCGCCAGCCGGTGGCGGCGGCCCACGTCGAGGACCGTGGAGCCGGTCCCGAGGACCACCGGTACGAGATCGGCGTCACAGGCACGCATCCGCAGCTCGCCGGGAGACACAGGCGTTCCGTCCATGAGGACGCCGCGGTCGCAGGCGCGGTCGAGAAGCCCCTCGTACGGTACGACGACCATGACCTGCAGGGCAGCGGCCGGCAGGCCGGGACCCGCTCCGTCCGCTGGGGATGAGCCAGTGTTCTCGACCGACTGCGCGGCCACGACGAGCGTGGACAGGGCGTCGGCGAGGCGCTGCTGTGGCGTCTCGAGCAGTCGTCGACGGTCGTGGGTGTCCTTGGCCGACCGGTAGTCCCGGTCTGCAATGGCCTGTACGACCTGCTGCAGCTGTCGGCCGTCGAGCACCGGCAGACTGCCCGAGAAGTCGACGGACCCATCAGCCTCGGCTCCGAACCGGAGACATCGGCGGGCTCGTGCCCGCGCATCCCGTGCCTCAAGCCGGGCGCCCCGCTGCCCTGGTGTCTCCGTGTGCGAGGGGGCCACCTGAGCCACGAGCTTCTCGGACATCGAGCGGAGCCTCTCCGCCGGGGTGTGAGCGGCCGCATCGAGAATGAGGGTCTCAGCAAGGCGGCGCTGGTCCCGGTCAAGATCCGCCGGTAGGCCGTTCAGCGCCTGGTTGATCGCGGACGCCTGGTCGAGGCTGATCCGACCGGTGGTCGCCGCCTCCTGCACCCGCGGGCGCAGCTCTAGCTCCCGCGCCTTCCAGACCGCGGCAGCGCCCTGCCGCGGGCTCTGCTGCCCGGAACCTGCCAACCAGTCCCGCAGAGGCGTCCGCCGGACCCGCATCGCCGACCCGGCCTCCTCGGCCTCGCCGACCAGCACGGTTCGGAGCGCCGACACTCGCCGCTCCGCC
>JACRAA010000289.1 GCA_016213595.1 Actinomycetota bacterium
GCACGCACCCGTCAACGCTGACGGCACCATCGGCACCTGGACCCAGTACATGGTGGGTGCCGACGCCAGCACCCCGGCGAAGGGTACGGTCGAGGGGTGGCTGCTCACCGTGGCCGGCGCCTCCGGTCCTGCGGTGACAAGGCTGTACACCCCCGCCTCGAGCAGCGCCCCCGCGTCCAGCGCGGCCTCGTCCTCCGCATCCTCCAGCGCATCGTCGTCGTCGAGTGCGTCCGCGTCCTCCTCAGCCTCCTCGTCCGCCTCCTCGAGTGCCCCGGCGAGCACGGCGCCCGCCACGAGCGCACCCGTCCTCAGCGCGCAGGCCATCAAGGCGGCTGCGTACCTCACCAAGAACCTGCCGACGCCGGATGACGGTACGGGCGCCTTCGTGGAGGCTGCCCTCGCGTTGACGGCGACCCGCTCGTGCGACTACTCCTCAACCCTCTCGGCGTTGGTCGCGAGCATCCAGTCGCAGGCGGCCGACTACGTGGGCACCGATCCCGCCCGCGCAGCGAACCTCGCCATCCTCGCCGTGGCCGTCGGCCAGAACCCGAACAGCTTCGGCGGGCTGAACCTCATGTCGATCCTCGCGGCCGGCACCCAGGCCGACGGGCAGGTGGGCGGCTACCCGTCCTCATACGTGCAGGCGCTTGCGGTCATCGCGTACGTCAGGGCGGGACAACCCGTCCCGGCCGCCGTCCTCGCCAACCTCGTCGCCGGACAGGACCCGTCCGGTGCGTTCGGCTACACGTACGGCGGTACGTTCTACCCCGACTACGACACCACTGGCCTTGCGATCGAGGCTCTGCACGCCGCGCCCGGTGACGCAACCGTCATCGCCAAGGCAGTCGCCTGGGCGCAGGCCGAGCAGACGTCCGCGGGCTACTGGCCGAACCCGTACTCGCCCGTCGACAGCACGGGCATCCTCGGCTCGGGCCTCGTGTTCGTCGGCGCGAGCGCCGGGAACGCACTGACCTGGCTCAACACGCAGCAGCTGGCCGACGGGGGCTTCCCCGCGTCGCTCAACGGCACGACGTCGAACATCTCCGCGACGGCCGACGCGATGTGGCTGCTCACGGGCTCCAACCTCGTCACCGTGTCGCGCGTCCAGTGCCTGGCCACCACGACGAGCCCGGCCGTACAGCTCCCCGCCGGGACCGGGGCCGTGACCCTCGCCAACACCGGCAGTGACACCGATGCGGCCGTGGGTGGCGTGGCCGTGGCGACACTCGTGGTCGGCGCGGGCCTCCTCCTCGTGCGCCGGCGGCAGCGTCAGGCGTGACGGCCGTGTCCACGGTCCGCACGTCCTCTCACAGAGGCGTACAGGTGCTCTCGGGAACACGTACAGGTCCTCTCGGCGAGGGGTACAAGTCCTCTCGCCGAGGGAGGGTCGGGGGCCGCCATCGGTTCGCCACCTTCCTGGTGGGACTCCTCGCGATGCTCGGCGCGACCTGCGCGTACGCCACACCGGCCCAGGCGCTCCCGCTCCCGCAGGCGTCGAACTGTGCGGGGATCTGGGTCGTCGTCGACTTCGCCGCCCTGGGGGGCGGTACCCAGATGGGGTGCGCTGCCACGTACACCACCGGCACGAGCGCACTCCGCAACGCCTTCCCGCTCTGGCCCTCGCCGGGCCTCGACAACGGCATGATCGTCAAGATCAACGGCCTACCGACCACTCCGGACACGTCCAAGAACTACTGGTCGTACTGGCACGCCACCCGGAAGGCCGACGGCAGCTACTCGGCCTGGTCGTACTCCAGCCTGGGCTCGAACGCGTTCCAGCCCGGCCCTGATGATGCGGAAGGATGGCGCTACGAGTCGGTGTCCGGCGGGTACATCCCCCCGAGCGCGGCTCCGCCGAGACAGACGACGGTCACCCAGGCGCCCGCGACGACTGCCCCGGCGGCTCCCGCAACGACCACCCGCACGACAACAGCCCCGAAGACGACGACGGCGGGCGCGGCGGCCACGACCACGACGGCCACGACCACCGCGGCGATGCCCACGGGCTCGGCGGACCCTGCAGCGACGAGCAGCGACTCGGCAAGCCCCAGCACCTCGGACACTCCCACGCCGTCCCCGACGGCCGCGGACACGCCCAGCTCGTCGCCCGAACCGCCCCCCGCCTCAAGCCCGCCCGCCGCGCAGAACCGCGCCGCGACGATGAGTCTGCTCGGTGGGCTCGGCGCGATCGGGGCGATCGCGGCCGGCGCGGCCGGTGTGCTCTGGTGGCGCAAGAGGAGTGTCATTGCAGGGTGAGGACGGTCACCGGGTGAGGACGGGGCCGCTCCGGAGGGCCTCTGAGCGGGCTGGAACCTGCCGTGGGCCGGGCGGCCGAGGACGTATCCTCTCCCGGTGACCTCCCTCCGCTCTGTCCTCGGTACCCGTGTCCTCGTCGCCGACGGTGCCATGGGGACCATGCTGCAGGCCCAGGACCCGACGCTGGAGGACTTCGAGGGCCACGAGGGGTGCAACGAGGTCCTGAACGTCAGCAGGCCCGACATCGTCGCTGCCGTCCACCGTGCGTACCTCGAGGCCGGGTCCGACCTCATCGAGACCAACACGTTCGGTGCCAACCTCGCGGCGCTGGGGGAGTACGGCATCTCCGACCGGATCGGCGAGCTCGCCGAGGCGGGCGCGCGGATCGCCCGCGAGGCGGCCGACGCGTTCAGCACCCCGGACCGCTCCCGCTGGGTCCTGGGGTCCGTGGGACCCGGCACCAAGCTCCCCACACTCGGCCACACCACGTTCGAGGCGATCCGGGACGGCTACGAGACGCAGGTCGCCGCCATGATCCGCGGCGGCATCGACGCCGTCCAGGTCGAGACGAGCCAGGACCTCCTCCAGACGAAGGCCGCTGTCCTGGGCGCGAAGCGGGCCATCGCCGCCGCCGGCGCGGACATCCCGATCTTCGCCAGTGTCACCGTCGAGACGACCGGCACGATGCTGCTCGGCTCCGAGATCGGCGCCGCCCTGACCACGCTCGAGCC
>JACRAA010000290.1 GCA_016213595.1 Actinomycetota bacterium
CCCGTGGTCGAGGAGACCGCCGCAGCGGAGTGAGCACAGCACAGGGCCCCGGAGCCTGCTCCTGAGCCGTGACGAGACAGTGACGACGAGCCGTCCGGAACTCCGGGCGGCTCGTCTACGCTGTGCAGGGATCAACCAACGCAGGGATCAACCAACGCACGGATCAACCATCGGGAGGTCGCATGCGCGTCGCAGTCTTCGGAGTGAACGGTCGGATGGGCGGTGAGGTCTGTCGGGCGGTCACCAGCAGCCCCGACCTCGACCTCGTGGCGGGCCTCGACGTCGGCGACAACCGCAACGATGCACGGCGCGCTCAGGTCGTCGTCGACTTCACCCACCCCGACGGGGTCTTGGACAACGTGAAGTGGTGCGTCGACAACGGGCTCCACATGTTCGTCGGCACGACGGGCTTCACCGACGAGCGGTACGACCAGGTCCGGGCGTGGCTCGGGGACGACCCGAGCATCGGCGTCCTCGTCGCCGCGAACTTCTCGATCGGCGCCGTCCTCATGATGCATTTCGCCTCCGTGGCCGCCGCGCACTACGACAGCGCGGAGATCGTCGAGCTCCATCACCCGGCGAAAGCAGACGCCCCGTCGGGGACCGCCGTGGCGACGGCTCACATGATCGCCGCCGCGCGCAAGGAGGCGGGGCTGGGTGACGTTCCCGACGCCACCGTCCAGTCGCTGCCCGGGGCCCGCGGTGCGGTCGTCGACGGGATCCACGTCCATGGCGTACGACTCGGGGGCCTGCTGGCCCACCAGGAGGTCCTGTTCGGCTCGACGGGGGAGACCCTGACCATCCGCCACGACTCGATGGACCGCGCCTCGTTCATGCCCGGCGTGGTCTCGGCGATCCGGTGGGTGCCGTCGCATCCCGGCCTCACCATCGGTATCGGTCCGCTGCTGGGCTTGGAGGGCTGAGGTCTTGGCGGCAGCTGCCAGAGGCGCCAGAAGGGCGCTCATCGCACTCGCGGTCGTCGTCGCACTGCTTGCGGGGGCGCTCGTCGTCGGCGACACCGCCGGCCGTCACTACGCGGAGAACAGGGCCGCCCAGGCCATCCTGCAGCGCTCCGGCCTGGTCTCGAACGTCACCATCACGGACCCGCTGTTCGTCGTGTCGGTGATGCGTCAGCACTTCGACAACGTGGACGTCGACTTCCCGGCGATGCCCATCAGCGCGCGCAGCAAGTCGCTGACGCCGAAGGTCAGCGTGAACCTCACCGACGTCGCCGCCAGTGACAGCTTCTCTCGGTTCGTGGCGGGCAAGGCGACGGCGGTCGCGTCGCTGACGTGGAGCCAGGTCTCGACCCTGGCGGGCTACACCGTGGCGCCCGACGGGAACGGGATCGTCGTCACCGTGGACTACGCGCTGTACGGGATCAAGGTCACCGGGACCGTGACGGCGATCCCCACCATCAAGGACGGGAAGCTCGTCCTGACGAACACCGCGTTGAAGGTAGCGGGCGTCGACGTACCCCCGGCAATCACGAGCTACCTGCTCGCTGAGGTCACCAAGCCCGTGGATCTCGGCCTGCCTCCGCCGTTCGTGGCCACGTCCCTGGCCGTGACGAAGGACGCCCTGACGATCACCGCCCAGGGGACCAACGTGGACGTGACCGCCCTGGCCTGAGGGTGCTCAGGAGCCCGCGGTGATGTCGGTGTGGAGCCGTACGAGCTTGAGCACGCCGTGGGGCCCATCCGCGCTCGCGTGCACGCCGTCCGGGCCCCACCCCATGTCCTGCAGCCAGCCGCGGAGACTGTCTGCGGTGCTGGGGATCCACCATGTCGCCCGGGTGAAGCCATCAGCCCTGAGCGTGTCGACTGCGGCCTGCACGAGGCGGGTGCCGTGCCCGCGGGACCGTGCGGACGGCGCGACCATGAGCTCGACGACCTGACCGTCCTCCGTACCGGCATCCTCGTCCTCGGACGGGCCCACGGCGACCATGCCCACCACTGCGTCACGCTCGGTCGCGACGAGGACCCGGTACGAGGCCAGGGGCGGCCTCGTGATGGAGCGGTGCCACACCTCGGCGAGAGCGTCGACATCCGCCTGTCCGTAGAGCGCGTGCAGGGGATGGGCGGGGTCCGCCATGAGCTCGTACTGGATGGATGCGATGTCGTGCGCCTCCCGTGGGAGGGCGAGGCGTACGAACCCGGGCACGTGGTCGGTCACCGGGCGGAGCCTACCCGCTCGGCCGGGGGAGGCAGTGGGGCTTCGACCCGGACGCCGGGCACTAGTGTTGGGACGTGCCTAATGCCGGAGTGCGTACCCCACCGACCCTCGCCCACGACACGCTGCGGGTGGTCCCGCTGGGCGGCCTGGGCGACGTCGGCCGGAACATGACCTGCTTCGAGATCAACGGCCGGCTCCTGCTCGTCGACTGCGGCGTCCTGTTCCCCGAGGACGACCACCCGGGCGTCGACCTCATCCTCCCTGGTCTCGACGCGATCGCCGACCGGCTCGACGACGTCGAGGCGCTCGTCCTTACCCATGGCCACGAGGACCACATCGGTGCGGTCCCGTACCTGCTGCGCCAGCGCACGTCCATCCCTGTCGTCGGCAGCTCGCTGACACTCGGCTTCCTGCGGGAGAAGCTGCGGGAGCACCGGCTCCGCGATGTGGCCTTCACCGAGGTCGAGGAGGGCGAGCGCCTGCAGCTCGGGCCGTTCGACCTCGAGTTCCTCGCCGTCAACCACTCCATCCCCGACGCACTCGCGGTCTGCATCCGTACGGCCGCCGGCACTGTGCTGCACACCGGCGACTTCAAGATGGACCAGCTGCCTCTCGACAACAGGACCACGGACCTGCGGGGCTTCGGCAGGCTGGGGGCGGAGGGCGTCGACCTGTTCATGACCGACTCGACGAACGCGGAGAACAGCGGCTTCACGCCGTTCGAGCGTGAGGTCGAGCCCGCGCTCGAACGTGTCTTCCAGACGGCCACGCGCAGGGTGGTGGTCGCGTGCTTCGCCTCGCACGTCCACCGCGTCCAGCAGATCCTGGACCTGGCCGTGGCTCATGGCCGCAAGGTCTGCTACGTGGGCCGCTCGATGGTCCGGAACATGGGTGTGGCCCGTGACCTGGGCTTCCTCAAGGTGCCCGGTGACACTCTCATCGAGCTCGCCGCCATGAAGGACCTCCCCGACGACCGCATCGTCATCATCTCGACAGGGTCCCAGGGGGAGCCCCTGTCGGCCCTGGCCCGGATGGCGAACCGCGAGCACCCCCACGTCGAGCTCGGACCGGGCGACACCGTCCTGCTGGCGTCGTCGCTGATCCCCGGCAACGAGAACTCGGTGTACCGGGTGATCAACGGCCTGTCCAAGATCGGTGCCCGCGTCGTGCACAAGGGCAACGCGCTCGTCCATGTGTCCGGCCACGCGAGTGCCGGCGAGCTTCTGTACTGCTACAACATGGTGAAGCCCCGCAACGTGATGCCGGTCCACGGGGAGATCCGCCACCTCATCGCCAACGCCAACCTCGCCATCGCCACCGGCGTGCCGAAGGACCGGGTCATCATCGCCGAGGACGGCGACGTCATCGACCTGGCCGACGGGAAGGCGCGGAAGGTCGGCCGGATAGACGCCGGCTACATCCTCGTCGACGGGGCGAGCGTCGGAGGCCTCTCGGAGGAGGCTCTCGCCGACCGGAAGGTGCTCGGCTCCGAGGGCTTCATCACCGTCGTCGCCGCGATCAACCTCCACGCCAAGCGTCTCGTCTCCCTCGACATCCACGCGCGCGGCTTCGTCGAGGACGACAGCGTCTTCGACGACGTCCGGCAGCAGCTCATCGACGAGCTGCGGGCGGCGCTTCTCGACGACGTGGACGACCAGCACAGGCTCCAGCAGCTCATGCGCCGCACGGTGGGCCGCTGGGTGTCGGGTACGCACCGGCGCCGGCCCATGATCGTGCCGGTCGTGGTCGCCACCTGACCGGAGGGGCCGGCGGTCGGGCGCCGATTCGCACGGGCCCGGCGCGTACGTTATTCTTTCCAGGTTGCGTGGGCGCCGGACGGTGCCCGTTCCCACAGTTCGAGGAGTTGTCCCATGGCCGCCGTGTGCGACATCTGCGCCAAGCGCCCCGGTTTCGGTCACAACGTGCCGTGGTCGAAGAAGAAGACCAACCGCCAGTGGAGCCCCAACATCCAGCGCGTCCGCGCCGTGGTGAACGGCACCCCGAAGCGTCTCAATGTCTGCACCGGTTGCCTGAAGTCCGGCAAGGTCACGCGCTGACCCCACCGGCCAGGTACTGACCGTCACGTAGTGACCTTCAGGTACTGACCTCAGTCGTCCACAAGAGCTCGCCGACCTCGGCGGGCTCTTCGTGCGTCTCGGCTCAGGACGCGACGGCACGCCGGGGGACCGCGAGCTCGGCGAGCCGGAGCTCACCGGCCAGCACGTCGTCCAGGTCCTGGCGCAGCAGCTCGTCCTCGGCAGCCGCACGGGCTGCCTTGAGGACGGCGCGCACACGGCGTTCGGCGGAGCTGCCGAGCACTTCAGGCGTGAGCCGTACTGTCTTGTGCGCGCTCGTGGCCATGACTCACCATCCGATGCTCATCGACCCGTGGGTCGGGTGGATCCGGTCGCCCGGGGGGAAGTTCCACAGACGGTGTCGCCACCGCCTGCGCCGACAGTAGCGTCCGGCTGGCCGGCCGCCCCTGAGCTCACGAGGGACACGCGGACGCGGGCGGAGGGCAAGGTCGTCGGCCGCTACATTCCTGACCATGGCATCGACCCAGGACCCCGCCGACCCGACGGCGGTCGCCACGGTCTCCCTCGGCGTCCTTGTCGCGGTCGGTCTCGCACGGACAGCGGCTCTCCTCGTGGGGAACGTGGTCTCCTGGGCCGGGTTCGCCCTGGCCGGAAGCCAGCGACCTCTCACCCTGGCGCTGACCGGAACGAAGGTCTGGATCGTCGTGGTCGACGTGCTGACGATCTACCTCCTCACGAGGCTGCTGGCCCGCGAGGGCAGGACCCTGGCACCGTTGCTCACACCACGCCCTGTCATGACCACGGTGCTCAGAGCCCTGGCCGGCGTGGTCGTCGTGTTCCTCGCGCTGCGCCTCGGCAGCTTCGCAGCCAACCTCCTCGTCTACTACGGCGCCCCGCCACGCTCCGACACGGTGATGCCGCCGGTGTGGCTGGGGGTCGTACGGCTCGTCGTCGTTCCCGTGACGATCGCCGTCGCGGAGGAGAGCCTCTACCGGGGCTACCTGCTGCCCAGTCTGCAGGTGCACCTCGGCCGTGTCGGCCCGGTCGTCGTCGCCGCACTCCTCGCCGCCGCGCAGAACCTCGCCTTCGGCATGGGTGACTGGGAGACGACCCTGGCAGGGTTCATCTCGTCGTTCATCGTCGGCCTCGCGCTCGGCGCGCTGTACCTGTGGTTCAAGCGGCTCGCGCCCCTCGTCCTGGTCCACTGGTTCTTCGAGGCCGTCACGGGGCTCGCGATCTTCCTGACGGCGCTCCATCACTGACCCACGCTGCCGTCGCCCTCCGCTCCGGGCGGCTTCCCGTCCCTGTCAGCGATGGTCCCTAGGCTGGGGCCGTGGCTGAGGTGTGGCAGACCCCCTTGTTCCGGGCTCTCGAGGAGCCCGTGACGCGGCTGGTGGGGGACAGGACCGGGAAGGCGTTCGAGGCGCTCGGCATCCGCACCGTCCACGACGTCCTCCGCCACCTGCCCCGCCACCTCATGAGCGGCACCGAGACCACCGACCTGTCCCAGCTCATGGCGGACTTCCGCCGAGGGGTGGTCGACGACTACGTGGCGGTGGTGGCACGCGTCGACTCGGTGCGGCAGAAGGGAGAGCCGCCGCGGCTGCGGCTCGAGGTCCGGCTCACGGACGGCACCGGCTACCTCGATGTCACGTTCTTCGGCAAGAAGCACGCCATCGACTACTGGCAGAAGCTGCTCAGCCGGCCCGGCCGGGGGATCTTCGCCGGCAAGCTGTCCTCGTTCCGGGACAGTCCGCAGCTGGCGCACCCCGCGTTCGTCATCGAGACGG
>JACRAA010000293.1 GCA_016213595.1 Actinomycetota bacterium
ACGCCAGGGTGACCTGGGGCGGACGCTGCTCGGTGGGCTGGCTCACCGGTCCAGTGTCCCAAGTGGCCCCCAACAGGCCCCCATCCTCGCCCGGACGGCCGGCGCCGGGGTCTTCTCAGGGTCCTCCTCAGGGGGATTCTCGGCACTCTCCCCGATGTGCGCGGGCACGTGCTCCCTCGAGGGTTGACCCATGATCAGCGTCGAGTCCCTCACCAAGCACTACGGCCCCTTCACGGCCGTCGACCACGTGTCCTTCACGGCCGCGACGGGCCGGGTCACCGGCTTCCTCGGCCCCAACGGCGCCGGCAAGTCCACCACCATGCGCGTCATGGTCGGCCTCACCCGCGCCAGCTCCGGCCGCATCACCGTCAACGGCCGCGACTACCGCGAGCTCGTCAACCCCGGCCTCGAGGTCGGCGTCCTGCTGGACGCCTCGGCCCAGCACGCCGGACGCACCGGCCGCGAGATCCTCACCATCGCCCAGCAGACGATGGGCCTGCCGAAGGCACACGTCGCCGAGACCCTCGCCCGCGTCGGCCTCACCGACGTCGAGGCCGGCCGCCGGGTGCGCGACTACTCCCTCGGGATGCGCCAGCGGCTCGGCATCGCCACCGCCCTCATCGGCGACCCCGAGGTCCTCATCCTCGACGAGCCGGCCAACGGCCTCGACCCGGCCGGCATCCGCTGGATGCGCGACCTGCTGCGCGACTTCGCGAACGACGGCGGCACGGTGCTGCTGTCCTCGCACCTGCTCCACGAGATCGAGGTCATCGCCGACGACCTCGTCCTCATCGGCCAGGGCCGCATCGTGGCCCCGGGCAGCAAGACCGAGCTGCTCGCCGCGGCCGGCACCCTCGTGCGTACGTCCGACCCCGACCAGACCGCCAGGCTCGCCCGTGCCCTGCACGAGTCGTCCGTCGTCACCACCCCGATCGACGGCGGCCTGCGCGTCGACGCCGAACCGGAGCTCGTGGGCGAGACCGCCCACCGCGCAGGCGTCGTCCTGCGCGAGCTCCGCCCCGCCGACGGCGCGGGCCTGGAGGAGATATTCCTCGAGCTCACCGCCGACACCGCTCGTGAAGGAGCAGCAGCATGACCACCGCAACCGCAGTCCCCGCCCCGACCACCGAGGTCTCCGCCGGACGACCCGCGCGCACCATCGCGCCCATCCCGATGAGCCGGCTCGTGAAGGTCGAGCTGCGCAAGATGTTCGACACCCGGGCCGGATTCTGGCTGATGGCAAGTGTCGGCATCCTCGCTGTGCTCGCAACGGCGGCCGTCATCCTGTGGGCTCCCGACTCCTCGATCGACCAGGAGACGTTCTCCAGCGCGATCGGCTTCCCCCTGTCGGTGATCCTTCCCATCATCGGGCTGCTGTCGGTCACGAGCGAGTACAGCCAGCGCACCGGCCTCACCACGTACACGCTCGTGCCGTGGCGGGGTCGCGTCATCGCGTCCAAGCTGATCGTCACCCTCGCCATCGGTGTGGCCTCGATGTTCCTGGCGCTCGCCGTCGGCGCCGTCGGCAACCTGCTCGGCTCTGCCATCACGGGTCTCGACCCGGTGTGGAACGTGACGCTGGTCGAGTTCGGCCAGATCGTCCTGGCCAACGTCCTCGGCATGCTCATCGGCTTCACGCTGGGCGTGCTGCTGCGCAGCTCGGCCGCCGCCGTCGTGGGCTACTTCGTGTACTCGCTGGTCCTGCCCGCGGCCCTGTCCGCGCTGGCCGCCTTCCAGGAGTGGTTCCGCGACCTGCAGCCGTGGGTGGACGTCAACTTCGCCGTCACCCGGCTCTTCGACAGCTCGATGACCGCGGAGCACTGGCAGCAGCTCATGGTCACCACGCTCGTCTGGCTCTGGATCCCGCTGGCCCTCGGGCTGCGCGCGGTCCTGCGTGCCGAGGTGAAGTAGTCCCCCTACGTCATCTCGTGCGCGTCAGCGGCTGCCGGTCGGGGGACCGGTGGCCGCTGACGTACGTCTAGCCCTGTCCCGTGAGCCCTCCGACGTAGCTCATCGTCCGGACCCAGTGCCACTCGCTGCGGGGCAGCTCGGCGAGGCGCGTGAAGTCATCAGCCGTCAGGACGATCCCGGTCACGAGCTCGGCCATGGCCAGGGCGACGGCGACCGGATCGACGTCGTCGTCCTGGTCGTCGGCGTCCACGTCGATCCACGCCAGGTCGAAGAGCGGGCGCAGCTCGTCCGGCACCCGCGTGCGCTCATCGGCACCGAGGAAGATGTACTCGTCGTCGTCGAAGACCAGCCCACCGTCGCGTGCGGCGCCGAATCGCACGTGGGCCTGGATGTTGTCCCGCACGACGGCCGCCTTCCGGCCGCCCGAGGACAGCTGGACCAGGGCATCGACCGACGGGTCGGCGTAGCCCGTGTGCTCCAACGCCAGGACGCCACCCTCGACCTCGACGAACCCGTAGGCCGACACCTCGTCGTCCGGGAGCGTCTGACCGTCCGTCGGCAGTGCCGCGTCGGCGAGCACGACCGCCCGGACCTCCTCGAGGCTCGCCCCCGCCACCACCAGGACCGTCTGGGAGTCGAGCTCGTCGACCTCGAGGATCTCGCCGTAGTGCTCCACGCGTGCGTCCATGCGACCGACCCTAGGTGAGGGCGGCACACCGCCTGCTCTGACAGGGTGGTCGCATGCGCCCCGATGCCTGGCTGGTCGTCATCGACCCGCAGCGGATCTTCGCCACGCCCGACAGCCAGTGGGGCTCGCCCATGTTCCCCGGCATCGTCGAGCCCGTACGCCGCCTCGCATCCGCAGCCGGCGAGCGCACCGTCGTCACGCGCTGGGTGCCCGCGCCCGACCCGGAAGGCAGCTGGGCTGCCTACCTGGAGGCCTGGCCCTTC
>JACRAA010000294.1 GCA_016213595.1 Actinomycetota bacterium
CCCTTTGCGGTGAAGGACACGCACGCGCTCGACGGGTGGCGCACGACGTACGGCTCACCGATCTTCGCCGACGCCGTGGCCGACCACGACGACCTGCTGGTCGAGCGGATCCGCCGAGCCGGCGCGGTCTTCATCGGCAAGACCAACGTGCCGGAGTTCGCCGCCGGGTCGCACACGTTCAACACGGTCTTCGGCGTCACCCGCAACCCCGTCGACCCGACCCGGTCCGCCGGTGGCTCCAGCGGGGGAGCGGCGTGCGCGCTGGCCTCCGGGATGGTGCCGCTCGCCGACGGCTCCGACATGGGCGGGTCGCTGCGCAACCCGGCGTCCTTCTGCGGCGTGGTCGGCATGCGCCCGTCGCTCGGCCGGGTGCCGGAGTGGCCGCTCTACAACCAGTGGGAGTCGACCTCGGTCGGCGGGCCGATGGCGCGCAACGTCGGTGACCTCGCGCTCCTCCTCTCCGTCATCGCCGGGCCCGACCAGCGGGCGCCCCAAGCGCTCGGCGACCCCGGCGCCACCTTCGCCCCGCCGCTCACCCCGGCCCCGCTCGCCGGGATCCGGGTGGCGACGAGCGTCGACCTCGGTGGGGCCTTCGCGGTCGACCACGAGGTCGCGGACGTCGTACGCGCCACGGCAGCGCGGCTGTCCGACGCGGGTGCCGCCGTCGTCGAGACGCACCCCGACCTCTTGCTGGCCGACGACACCTTCCGCACCCTGCGGGCGTGGCACTTCCAGGCCAAGCTCGGCCGGCTGCTCGCCGAGCACCCGACGTCGTTCAAGCCGTCGCTGGAGGCCAACATCCGAGCGGGCGAGCCGCTGACCGGCGCCGACGTCGCGCGCGGCTACTCCCAGCGGACGGCGCTCTCGGAGACGATGCGGCTCTTCTTCGGCGACCACGACGTCCTCCTGCTGCCGACCTCGCAGGTGCCGCCGTTCCCGGTGGAGCACGAGTTCCCGGAGACGATCAACGGGGAGGAGATGCCGGACTACTTGGCCTGGATGCGCTCGGCGTACTTCATCACCGTCACCGGCTGCCCGGCGATCTCCGTCCCGGCAGGGCGTACGTCGGACGGGTTGCCCGTCGGCGTCCAGCTGGTCGCCCGCCACGGCGCGGACCGCCAGCTCCTCGAGGTCGCTGCGGCACTCGAGGCCCTCCGCGCCACCTGACCTCCCGATAGTCCGCTGCAAAAAGCTGGTCGTGGGTCCCTCCCGACCAGCTTCTTGCTGCGGACTACCGGGGAGAGGGTGTGGACGGACCTGTGGACGGAGGTGTGCACAACGACGTCTGGCTGGGGATGAACCAGGGCCTGTCTGGGGACGACGCGCCGGAACCCGAAGTATGTGGAAAATGGCCGCCGAAAGCCCTTGCGCAGGTGTTCTCCGACGGCATAGAACTCTCCCTACGCAGCCCCGCAAGGGGAGGCGGGATGGCTCCGGAAGGACGATCCGCACGACGACGAACCAGCTTGCTGGGGAGGAGTCGCAGACACCGGGTGATGCGGTGACGGGGATCGGACACAGGGAGCGATCGATCAGGACATCACCAGAGAGATCACCTCGATGACCAGGACGCTTCGGCGACCCGGACATCACGAAGGGCCCTTGACGCTCATACCGTCGAGGGCCCTTCGGCCATTTCCCGGCGCGTCCGCGCACCCGGTGTCATCCCCGGCTGGCCGCATCCGCGCATGAGCACGACGGGGGCCCCGCCCATCGCCGCGGAGTGGCCCGTCATCCCGGTCAGCGCCTGGGCACTCGCGTGGTCGTTCGTCGCCGGGCAGGTCCTCGAGCTGGCGCGCCGCGGGTCGCAGGACGAGTCCTCGTGGCCGCTCTCGATCCTGCTCGGCGTCGCCGTGGTGAGCTTCGTGTCCCACGGCGTGATGCGGGTCCGGTGGGTGCGCTTCTGGCTCGTCGTGGTCCTGCTGGTGGGCAGCGCGGTGGTCGCGCTCTTCGACGTGGTCAACGACCCGACGCCCGTCGGCGGCGCCCGCCTCGCGCTGACGATCCTGCAGATCGTCCTGCTCGACCGCTACTCCCGCACCGAGTGGTTCGCCCGGCAGGCCTCGCGCCGCCCCGGCGCCCCGTCGCTGTCCGGGATCATGCTCGTGGCGGCTCTCGTCGGAGCACTCGGTGGGGTCCTCGGATCATCGCCGGACGGCATCGGGGCGTACGTCGACCTCGGCTGAGGGCCCGCCGCAGGGTTTGCCGATGGACGAGCAGTTCGTCGGCAATGTCTGCCGTGTCACTCCGGCCGCGGAGTGAGTTGAATCGTGCCCATGACGCAGGAGCGGACCCAGCGGCGGATCAGGATCGGCATCGACACCGGCGGCACCTTCACCGACGTCGTGGCCTTCGACGAGGACTCGGGCGAGCTGGTCACGACCAAGACCCCCAGCACGCCGGGCAACCCGGCCGACGGCTTCATCGCCGGCATCGAGAAGATCCTCGACATCGTGGGTGCCGAGGGCGCCGACATCACCGCCGTCTCCCACGGCACGACGGTCGCGACCAACAAGCTCCTCGAGGGCAAGGTCGAGGCGCTCGGCTTCATCACCACCGAGGGCTACGAGTTCATGCTCGAGATCGCCCGCCAGTCGGTGCCCGACGGCTACGGCAACTCCTACTTCTGGGTGAAGCCCGACCGCATCGTCCCGGCCGACCGGGTCCGCACCGTCGGCGGTCGCCTCGACTTCACCGGCGCCGAGATCCGTCCCTTCGACGAGGACGACGCCGTCGCCACCGCCCGCTGGTTCCGCGACCAGGGGATCACCACGATCGGCGTCTGCCTGATCCACGCCTACGCCAACGACGACCACGAGCTGCGGATGCGCGACATCCTGCGCCGTGAGCACCCGGACGCGATCGTCTCGATCTCGAGCGAGGTGCTCCGCGAGTACCGCGAGTACGAGCGCGCGATGACCACGCTCGTCGACGCGGCCGTGAAGCCCAACGTCAGCCGCTACGTCACCAACATCTCCGAGCGCCTCGTCGCCGTCACTAGTAAGCACAGAACCGGCAACGTTCCGTTCTACGTGATG
The DNA here is from genome assembly GCA_016213595.1 of Actinomycetota bacterium. Taxonomy (GTDB): domain Bacteria; phylum Actinomycetota; class Actinomycetes; order Propionibacteriales; family Propionibacteriaceae; genus Fen-668. The sequence goes on from JACRAA010000294.1 coordinate 3,039, forward strand.
AAGTCCAACGGCGGCGTGCTGTCGGCCGACGAGGTCGTCCACCAGCCGATCACCACCGTGCTGTCCGGCCCGGCGGCCGGTGCGCTCGGCGCCGCGCTGATCGCCCAGGTCGCCGGCTTCCCGAGGATCCTCACCTGCGACGGAGGGGGTACGTCGACCGACGTGTCCGTGGTCCTCGACGGCGAGCCGACCCTCACGACCGAGGGCACGGTCGGCGCCTACCCGAGCAAGATCCCGATGATCGACGTCGTCACGGTCGGCGCCGGAGGTGGCTCGATCGCGTGGCTCTCGCCGGAAGGCTCGCTCAAGGTCGGCCCGCACTCGGCGGGCGCCGACCCCGGGCCGCTCTGCTACGCCAAGGGCGGCACGCAGCCGACGATCACCGACGCCCACGTCACCCTCGGCCGGATCCCTCCCCACCTGCTCGGCGGCGAGATCCCGCTCGACGTGGAGGCCGCCCGCGCCGGCATCGCCGACCTCGCCGACCAGCTCGGCCTCGACTTCGAGCGGTGCGCCACGGGCATCCTCGAGATCTCCGCGTGGAACCAGGCCAACGCGCTGCGCCAGGTCTCGGTCAAGCGCGGCCTCGACGTCCGCGACTTCATGCTGACGACCTTCGGCGGGTCGGGGTCGCTCCTGGCCTGCCGGCTCGTCGACATCCTCGACCTGGCGGGCGTCGTCGTACCTCCCAACCCCGGCAACGTCAGCGCCTTCGGCCTGCTGACCGTCGACGTGAAGAACGACTACGTCCAGACCCACGTCGCGAAGGAGTCCGCGCTCGACCACGGTGCGGTGCAGGGGATCCTCGACGACCTCACCGACCGCGCCCGTGAGGCGCTGGCCAAGGAGGGCTTCGCCGGGTCCGAGCACCAGTTCCAGCGGACGATCGACGTGCGCTACGTCGGCCAGGCCTACGAGGTGCGGGTGGCCGCGCCCGAGGGCACCGTGGACGCGGCGTACGTCGCGCAGGTGGCGGAGACCTTCCACGCCGAGCACCACCAGCTCTACGGCTACGACTTCCGCGGGGACCCGACCCAGCAGGTCGAGTGGGTCAACCTGCGGGTGACCGGCATCGGCCCGATCACGCGTCCGGAGTTACCCACGCTGGAGCACGCAGAGGGTGTCGTCGACCGCGCGGTGCGCGGCAGCCGGCAGGTCTGCTTCGACCCCGACGACGGCTACGTCGACACCCCGGTCATCTGGCGCACCGACCTCGGCGCCGGCGACACGTTCACCGGTCCCGCCCTCGTCGAGGAGTTCGGCTCGACGATCCCCGTC
>JACRAA010000295.1 GCA_016213595.1 Actinomycetota bacterium
CCCGCCCAACAGCCCGAGCCGGGTGTTGACCGGGGTGACCCAGGTCTCGTCGACGTCGGCGATGACTGCAGCCTTGCCGGGCAGCAGCAGACCGCCCACCTCGTCGACGAACTCGATGCCCACGCCTGTCCTGAACAGGTCGTACGTCATCCCGCCCAAGCCCCCGACATAGGCGCCCACCGCGGCACCAACAGGACCGCCGAGCAGACCGACGAGACCGCCGGTCACGACGCCGATGAGGGTACCGAGCGGGCCCTTGTCGGCGGTCTGGCGCACATCCACATGGCCGGCGTTGTCCTTGACGATCACGCTGGTCGCGTACACGGTGATGTCACCGTCGTGGTGCAGGTCCTTCAAAGCGGTCAGCCCCTCGAACGCGGTCGCCTCAGTGTCGAACACCGAAACCAGAATCTTGTTTCCCATGTCTAGAACTCCCTATTGCTGGGTCGCGACCGTTTCGCGACCGATGAGAGGAGCCTCCGGGGTGACCGGATGAGGCTGCATCGTCCGATCCGACCGATTCCATCGTGGACCACCGGGTTCTGCAGCTGCTTGAGGTCGGAGACGCGCCCGTCAGCGTTTCGAGCGACGGACCTCTATCAGCTCCAGCCTCAGGGCCTCGATCTGAGCGAGGACGCCGTGCAGGGCTGCCTGGTCTGACAGCGTGCCCGTGAGCACCGTGTCGCCATGACGGGTGCGAGCTTGGAACCCGGGGAAGGCGATCAGGAACCTGTCGCTCAGCACCCCCCGGACGCGGATCACGTAGGGCGTGGGCCCACCGTTTTCGTTCATTGGCCCAGCGTGCCCACAGGAGGGATGAGCCAACGTCCACCAGATCGGGTGACGGCTCTGGAGACAGCCACCCCTGGGCAGCGTCGGCGCGAGCGGACCGTAGCCGCTCGACGACAGAAGGCCAGTAGAGCTGGACATCGCTGCTGGGACCCGTGCGCGGGTCAGGTCAGACGGGGAGCGCGAACCGGCCTACCGCGACGAACGTCGCCAGAAGGAACACCAGGATGTTCACTGGCAGCACTTTCTGCTCCCCGCGCCGCAGGTTGACGACGGCAGCCACCACCATTACGACGGCCAGCCCGGCTGCGGCCACGGGGACCAGCACGGTGGCGATCCCGGTCACGGCGGGCAGGATCAACCCGAGCGCCCCCAGTACTTCGGTGGCACCGATGAGGCGGACCGTCCGCGCAGAGACGTCCTGGACCCAGGGCATCTTGTGCTGCAGCTTCTCCTTCGGCTGGATCAGCTTCACGGTTCCTGCTGCTGCGAAGACCAAGGCCATCACGGTTGTAACTATCCACAGGGCGGTTGTCACGGTAGCTCCTTCTCGACTTGAATGTTCAAGTGCAACGATAGGGAAGCCAGCTTGAACATTCAAGTCACCCGCTAGAGTCGTCCACATGGCTCAGAACGATGACACCCCCTGGCTGGCTCCGGACGAGCTGCGCGACTGGAAGTGGCTGATGGCGTTGTTGGAGACTCTGCCCTCAGCCCTGGACGCGCAGCTGAAGCGGGACGCCGGGCTCAACACCTTCGAGTACCTCGTCCTGGCCGGGCTGTCGGAGGCGCCCGACCGCGCCCTGCCGCTCAGCCTTCTGGCAACCTTCGCGCAGGGCTCGTTGTCGCGTCTGTCGCACGCCGTCTCCAGGCTCGAGGAGCAGGGCTGGGTCGTACGACGCCCCACACATCAAGCCGGACGACGCTCCGAGGCAGCCCTGACCGATGCCGGCTGGAAGAAGGTCCAGGAGACCGCCCCCGGCCATGTCCGAGAGGTCAGGCGCTTGGTGATCGACACCTTGAGCCCCGACCAGGTCAGGGTACTCGGCGCTTCGGCCCGCAAGGTGGTGGCAACCATCGACCCCGAACTCGCGACAGCCCTGGCCAATGGACCGAGGCCCGTGTAGCGCCGCGGACAGAACCACGACCTCAACCCTCAGTGGACGCTGCCCGCCGCCGGACCACGTCCAGCAGCATCGGTGCGGCCTCCCCCGCGGTGCGTCCGATCAGCGCTCCCGCCGCCACATCACCGGGGTAATGCACGCCCACGTGCACGCGGGAGTACCCGACCGCGACGGCAGCCAGTCGTAGCGGCCCCCCGAGCGCGGGCATGACTCTGCCCACCCCCTCGGCGAACGCGAAGGCGGAGGCCGTGTGGCCCGACGGGAAGGACGTGGAATCCGGCATGGGCACCTGTCGGTCGTCAGGGGCACTGCCCGCTGCCCGGTCCGGACGACGTCGATTGGTGACCCGCTTGCCCACGAGATTGGCCGCGGCCGAGGCCAGTCCGATAGAGGCGACACCATTCAGCGCAGCCCAGCGCCCGGTAGGCCCTCCCAAGACGGCGATCACGCCGGCGATGGCGAGCCACAGTACTGATTTGTCGGCGACCATCGACAACCGCCGAAAGTAGCCGTCCAGCATCGGTGTGTCCGTTCTGGCGACCGCTTCGTAGAGGCCCAGGTCGAGCGCGGACAGCTCGGCCAGGAGCTGACCCCCGCGAGAACTCGTGGGCGCATGCACTGTCATAGACCAAGTATCCAGGCCCATGTCTCTCGCCAACCCCCACTTTCGCGCCTGCTC
>JACRAA010000032.1 GCA_016213595.1 Actinomycetota bacterium
ACGCGTGCTGCAGGACCGCCATGTTCTCGTAGTAGAGGTCGAGGAACTCCTGGAGGCCGCCGAACTCGTACCGTGCCCGCAGCTCCTCGACCCCGCCGTACGGCAGCGCCACGCCGTTGCGCTCGGCGAGCGCGAAGATGAGCTCGGGCTCGAGCGTGCCCTCGAGATGTACATGCAGCTCAGCCCAGGCGGACATCGTCGGCCTCCGGTTCTCGATCGGTGTGTCGCGAAAGGCACTGTACGGGCAGACGGCTTCGGGGGAGTGGGCGGGTCGAGGCGTCATGCGCGAAGGGATGAGGCGCTGGTCGGCCCTCCCGCACCAGCCGGTCGGTCATTCGATCGAACTGCTGGTTATGAAGGCCCTTGCGCAGGGGTGCTGGGCGTCATTCCATCGAAGTGCAGGTTGTGAGGGCCCGAACATGCCTCCACAACCTGCACTTTGATGGAATGCCGGATTCGAGGGGGTCGCACCCCCCTCCATAGCGTGCACTTCGATCGAATCGCTCCCGAGACTCAGGACGGGAGCGGGACGACGAGCACGTTCTGCAGCGCGATGCGCAGGTCCTCGGCCATGTCGACCTGGTCCGGGGCGAGGAGCCACTGGACCTGGAGCCCGTCCATGAGCGCGACCAGGGCGCGAGCCTCGTGGTCGATGTCGACGTGCGGGGCGAGCAGGCCGGCGTCGCCCGCCCGGCGGAGGGCGTCCGCCATCGAGACCCGTGCCCGCTCGTACCGCCTGACGAAGAAGTCGTGCGCCGGGTGCGTCGGGTCGCTCGCCTCGGCGGACAGCACCGCGAAGAGGCTGACCAGGTCGGGGACGCCCGCGTTGTGGCGAGCCAGCTCGACGATGTCCCTCAGCCCCCCGAGCGCATCATCGCTGCGCGCCAGCCGCTGGAGGTCCTCGCGGTCGCGCTTGGCGAGGATGGCCTTGAGCAGGATCTCCTTCGAAGGGAAGTGGTGGAGCAGGCCCGTCCGGGAGATGCCCACGTGCGTCGCGATGTCGAGGATGGTGGCGTTGCGGTAGCCGATCCGGCCGAAGAGCTCGATGGCGCCTGCCATGATCTCGTCGCGGCGTGCCAGCCCCCGCGCATACGCTCCTCGCTCGCCCGCCATGACACCTCCTCGTCGCGGCCAGGCTACCGCCGAAAGCCGACAGGACTGTACATATTGGTGCTAGCGTGGCCGGAATGCCGAGCCGCAAGGATCCGCGGCGCGGCGACGGAAGGACTCCCATGGCCACCGACGTGCTGACGCCCCGCCGTGTCGCCGCCGCGCGGAACGGCGACCTCGTCGTGTTCGGGGTGAACGGCTTCGCGCTCGCGTCGTGGATGTCCCGCATCCCCGACATCAAGCAGATCCTTCACCTCACGCCCGGCACGCTGAGCCTGCTGCTCCTCGCGGTCTCCGCCGGCTCGCTGGTGGGGCTGCCGCTCGCCGGCAGGCTGGCCCATCGGTACGGCGCACTGACGGTCGTACGGCTCGGGCTGGCACTCGCGATGACAGGCGAGCTCGTGGCGGCCATCGCCGTACAGCTCGGCGGGTCCCCGTGGTGGGTGGTTCCGGGGCTGGTGTTCGTGGGGCTCGGGAACGGCATCTGGGACGTCTCCCAGAACCTCGAAGGCACGCGCATCGAGACGGCGCTCGGCCGCGCGATCATGCCCTGGTTCCACGCCGCGTTCAGCGGCGGCACGGTCGTGGCCGCGCTCATCGGCGCCGTCCTCACCGCGCTCAAGGTCCCCGTCCTGCTCCACATCGGCGTCGTCGTCGTGCTGTCGGTGGCGGCGGTGCTGTGGGCCACGGCCCGGTTCCTGCCCGCCGGCCGTGAGGACAGCGGGCACGAGGACGGCACGAAGCCGGCCGTACGGTCGGCGTGGCTCGAGCCCCGGACGCTCCTCGTGGGCGTCATCGTGCTCGCGGCCGCGTTCGCGGAAGGCACGGCGAACGACTGGATGGCGGTCGCGTTCGTCGACGGCCATCACCTCTCGAACGCCCTCGGCGTCGTCGCGTTCGCCGTGTTCCTCGTCTTCATGACCGCGGGCCGGATCCTCGGCACGCGACTGCTGGACCTGTACGGGCGGGTCGTCGTGCTGCGGATCCTGTTCGGCATGGCGATCGTCGGCTGCGTCCTCGTCGTGTTCGGGCCGGTGTGGCTGGCCTTCATCGGTACAGCCGTCTGGGGTGTCGGCGCGAGCCTCGGCTTCCCGGTCGGCATGTCCGCGGCGGCCGACGACCCAGCCCGCGCACCGATGCGGCTCAGCGTCGTCGCGACGATCGGCTACACGGCGTTCCTGGCCGGCCCGCCCCTCCTGGGCCTCCTCGGCGACCACTTCGGCGTGCTCCGCGCCCTCGTCGTCGTCGGCGCGGTCTCGCTGGTCGCCATCCTCATCGTCCCCGTGACCAAGCCCCATCGCCCAGTGCCGCAGCCATAGATCCGAGCCTCGGCGGGCACCACTCCCGACACCCCCGCCTCAGAACTCCGAGCCCTCCCAGACGTCCACGGGTGAGACCGGGGCCAGCACGTCGTCGGCCTCGACCACGTACTCACCCGCCGCATGCCGCTTGTGGGCCGTCGCGACCATGAGCTTGATGCGGTTGAGCTGGTTCGTCTCCGACGCGCCCGGGTCGTAGTCGACCGAGACGACGTTCGCCTCGGGATGGCGTCGCCGCAGCTCCGCGAACATCCCCTTGCCCACCACGTGGTTCGGCAGGCAGGCGAACGGCTGGGCGCACACGATGTTGGGGGCGCCGAGCTCGATGAGCTCGACCATCTCCGCCGTGAGCAGCCACCCCTCGCCGGCCCTGGTGCCGATCGAGATGATGCCGTCGGCCTTGGCGGCGAGGTCCTTCATCCGTGGCGGGGCGTCGAACTTGCCGGTCCTCCGCAGCGCGGCGACGACAGGCGCCTGGTACTTCTCGATCAGCCACGTCGCCAGCCTCTTCACGTGGTGCGACGTCTTGCCGATGCCCAGCGTGTCGTACTGGAACTGCGACGAGTACAGCGGCATGAGGAAGAACTGGAGCATCCCCGGCAGTACGGCCTCGCAGCCCTCGCCTTCGACGACGTCGACCACGTGGTTGTTCGCATCGGGGTGGAACTTCACGAGGATCTCGCCCACGATGCCCACGCGCGGCTTGCGCTCGATGTCCCGAAGCGGCAGCGCGTCGAAGTCGGCGACGATGGCCTTGATGAGGCTCCGGTAGCCGATGCTGCGGCCCAGCGTCTCGCTGTAGCCGGAGTACTGGAGGAACTCCTGGCAGATGACGTCCCACCTGTCGTACAGCTCTTTGGCGCTGCCCGGCACGGCCTCGTACGGACGCACGCGCAGCACGACGGTCTGCAGCAGGTCGCCGAGCACCAGCGCCTGGAGCGCCGGGTGGACGAGGGCGGGCGTCATCTGGAAGCCGGGGTTCTTCTCGAGGCCCTGGACGCTGATCGCGAGCACCGGCACCTGGGGGTAGCCGGCGTCGGCGAGCGCCTTGCGCAGCAGGCTGACGTAGTTGGTGGCCCGGCACATGCCGCCGGTCTGCGTGATCGCCACCGACGTCCGGTCGGGGTCCGCCTCGCCGGAGAGGATCTTGTTGACGAGCTGGCCGACGACCATGATCGCCGGGAAGCAGGCGTCGTTGTTGACGTACTTGAGCCCGACCTCGATGTCCGACTGGCTCGCGTGCTCGAGCAGCTCGACCTTGATGCCGATCTTGCGCAGCACGGGGATGATGAGCCGGAAGTGCATGGGCGCCATCTGCGGCGCGTACACGGTGTGCGTGTCGCGGGCGTGCTCGTCGAACAGGCGACGTTCGAACAGCGGGCCGTACGTGCTGACGGTCGCCGAGCCGCGCCTCTCCGCGGCGGCCGCCTTCATCGAGCGCAGCCGGATCGTCGCGGCGCCGAGGTTCGACACCTCGTCGATCTTGAGCAGGGTGTACATGTCGCCGGCGCGCTCGAGGATCTCGGCGACCTGGTCGGTCGTGATCGCGTCGACGCCGCAGCCGAACGAGTTGAGCTGGACGAGGTGGAGCTCGGGCGCACGGGACACGATGGCGGCGCTCTCGTACAGCCGCGTGTGGTAGGCCCACTGGTCCCGGACCCGGATCGGTCGCTCGAGCTGCGGCGCGGCGGGGTCGACGATGGAGTCCTCGGTGAGCACGGCCATGCCGAGGCCGTTGATGAGGCTCGGGACACCGTGGTGGACCTCGGGGTCCACGTGGTACGGCCGGCCGGCCAGCACGATGCCCTTGATGCCGTGCTCCGCCATGTAGGCGAGGGCGCGCTGCCCTTCGGCCCGGATGTCCGCCTTGACCTGCGCGTCCTCGGCGTACCCCGCCTGTACGGCAGCGGTCATCTCCTCGAGCCCGATGTGCCAGTCGGCGAACACCTCGACCAGCCGCGTGGCGAGCTTCTGAGGGTCGTTGAGGTTGAGCATCGGCGACAGGACCCGTACCGCCGGGTCCTGCAGCCGGGGCAGGTTCCGCTCGAGCACCTGCGGGTAGAACGCGACGACCGGGCAGTTGAAGTGGTTGTCGGCACCGGCCATGTCCTTGGCCTCGAGCGGGACGCACGGGTAGAAGATCGTGCGGATCCCCTTGTCGAGCAGGTGCTCGATGTGCCCGTGGGCCAGCTTCGCCGGGTAGCAGACGTTCTCGCTGGGGATCGACTCCATGCCGCGCTCGAAGACCTCGTGGTTGGAGCGCCCGGACGGGATCACCCGGAAGCCGAGCGCCGTCAGGACCGTGAACCAGAGCGGGTAGTTCTCGTACATGTTGAGGACCCGCGGGATGCCGATCTCCCCGCGCGTTGCCTTGTCGTCGGTCAGGCGGCGGTAGCCGAACAGCCGCTTGTACTTGTAGTCGAACAGGTTCGGCAGCTCCGACTTCGGCGGGACCTTCTCGATGCTCGCGCCGCGCTCGCAGCGGTTGCCGGAGACGTGGCGCGTGCCGTCGCCGAAGTGGGAGATCGTCAGCTGGCAGTGGTTCTGGCAGAGCCGGCACGTGTCGAGCCGGGTCTCGACGCTGAAGTCGTCGAGCTCGTCAGGGCCGAGGGCCTGGGACGTCTCCCCGACCTGCCAGCTCCGCTGCGCCGTCAGGGCGGCGCCGTACGCACCCATGAGACCGGCGATGTCGGGGCGTGTGATCTGGGCGCCCGTCTGCAGCTCGAAGGCCCGCAGGACGGCGTCGTTGAGGAACGTACCGCCCTGGACGACGACCTTGTCGCCGAGCTGGGAGGCGTCCTTGAGCTTGATGACCTTGTACAGCGCGTTGCGGACGACCGAGTACGACAGACCGGCGGCGATGTCGCCCTGCGTCGCGCCCTCGCGCTGCGCCTGCTTCACCGACGAGTTCATGAAGACGGTGCAGCGCGTGCCGAGGTCCACGGGCTGTACGGACGTGAGGGCGGTCGCCGCGAAGGAGGCGACATCCGTGCCCATGGAGGCGGCGAACGTCTGCAGGAACGAGCCGCAGCCCGACGAGCACGCCTCGTTGACCGCGATCGAGTCGACCACGCCGCCCTTGATCCGCAGGTACTTCATGTCCTGGCCGCCGATGTCGATGACGCTCGTCACGCCCGGACAGACCTTCTCGGCGGCCCGGTAGTGGGCCATCGTCTCGATCTCGCCGTCGTCGAGCCGCAGGGCCGCCCGGACCAGCCCTTCCCCATAGCCGGTGACGCAGGCACGGGCGAGGTACGCACTGTCCGGGATCTCGTCCCACACGCGCCGCAGGATCCCGAGCGCGACGTGGACCGGGTCGTTGCTGCCCTGGTAGTGGTCGAAGACAACCTCTCCGGCGGCGGTGAGCAGGACGGCCTTGACCATCGTCGAGCCGGCGTCGATGCCGAGGAACAGTGGCCCGGAGGCCGAGGCCACGCCGGCGCGGGGGACGGTCACGGCGTGGTGCCGGGCGATGAAGTCGGCCCGCTCGGCCTCGTCGGCGAACAACGGGCGCATGCGAGAGCTGCCGAGGGTCAGGGTGACGCGGTCGCTGAGACGGTGGACGAGGTCGCCAGGGAGCTGGCTGATGCCGCGTCGAGGGTTCGTCGTGTTCGCCGGGACGGGCTGGGCCGCGAGCAGCGCGGCACCCATCGCGACGAACAGGTGCGCCTCGTCGGGAGTCGTGAACGAGCGGACCTGAGCGGCGAGGGCCCTCTCGTACGCGGCCCGCAGCTGCGGCAGGAAGTGGAGCGGGCCGCCGAGGAAGACGACGTTGCCGCGGATCGGGTGGCCGCAGGCGAGGCCGGCGATGGTCTGCGTGGCCACGGCCTGGAACACGGACGCCGCGAGATCGGTGTGCGCCGCGCCCTGGTTGAGCAGCGGCTGCAGGTCCGACTTGGCGAAGACGCCGCAGCGGGAGGCGATCGGGTACAGGTGGCTGTACGCTGCGGCCAGCGCGTCGAGCCCGGCCGCATCGGTGTGGAGCAGGCTGGCCATCTGGTCGATGAAGGCGCCCGTACCGCCGGCGCACGTGCCGTTCATGCGCTGCTCGACGACGGGGTGGAGGAACGTGATCTTCGCGTCCTCGCCGCCGAGCTCGATGACGACGTCGGCCTGCGGCTCGAAGCGTTCGATGGCGGCCGTACCCGCGATGACCTCCTGGACGAACTCGACGCCCATGACGTCGGCGACGCCGAGACCCGCGGACCCGGTGACCGCGCAGTGGAAGGGCGTGTCGGGGAAGGCCGTCGAGACCTCATGGAGCAGGGTGCGGAGAGCGCCGCGAGCGTCGGCGTTGTGGCGCCGGTACGAGCTCCAGCGCAGCGCGCCCTCGTCGAGCACCACCGCCTTGACGGTGGTCGACCCGACATCAAGGCCGAGCGAGAGCAACGGGACCTCCGATCAGAACGATCGTTCTGTACCGGGGGTCACGCTAACAGGAGCCAGTTTCGGGCCCTCGCCCGGGCTGGAGCGAGGGCCTACGGGAGCAGCGACGACTCGAGGGTCGTGCGCAGCCAGCTCTCGTAAGCCTCAGGCGTCCATCCCCAGTGGTCGCGCAACATCTGGTGGACCTCGGGGCTCGACGCCGTCCACAGCACTGCGGCGGCCGTCTCGACCGCCCCCTGCTCGCCGGCGCCCTCCGGTGCACGCAACGGGCCATGGGCGGAGATCGCCTGGGCCACGAACCTCATGGCGGCCCGGCGCTGTACAAGCTGACGACTCGCACGGAGCGCCGCTGCGTCGGTGTCGACAGCGGCCGCTCTGCGGAGGATGTAGTCCCACGGACGGATCCGCTCCAGCTGGCGGGTGATGCAGGCGGCGAAAATGGCGATCTGTCGGCGCTGGTCCGGCTCACGAGCCATCTGCTGCGGCTCGTCCCGCTCCAGGAACGGCACGTCCTGGTCGTCGCCGCCGATCGTCACGTCCATCGTCTCCTTGAGGAGGCCGCGTTTGGACCCGAACAGGTGAAGGACGGTGTCGGCAGCCACGTCTGCGCGGGCCGCGACGGCGGCGATCGTCGTCCGCGGGTAGCCGTCCTTCAGGAACAGCTCGCGGGCGGCAGCGACCACACGTCGTCGGGTCTCGCGCGCCTGGGCAGCACGAAGCGGCGAGTGGTACGAGCGCGAAGGCTTGACGTGTTCGGACATCAGGATCAGTATACGAATATTGATTCCAGCGTCACTGGATTCAATATCACTGGCGATTCGCTAGGACCACGGGAGGTCCACATGAGCACGGGATATGAGCTCGCTTACCGCTTCGGCATCACCCCCTGGGAGCGGGCCGGGAAAGCTGGAGGAGAGCAGATGGATGCCCTGCTGGACCGTGAGGAGGCGGCCCACCCCGGCCTCGGCCGAGCATTGGACCTCGGCTGCGGCCGCGGGACGCACGCGATCACCCTCGCCCGGCGAGGTTGGCGGACGACAGGCGTCGACATGGTCCCACGAGCCCTGGCCGCCGCCCGGGAACGAGCGAACAGCGCAGGGCAGCAGGTCACGTTCCTCCTGGGCGACGTGACCGACCTGCCCGCCGAAGTCGGCAGTGGCTACCGGCTCGTCCTGGACGTCGGCTGCTTCCACGGGCTGGGCGAAGACCAGCGGAGGCAGATGGGCGCCCAGGTCACAGGGGTCACCGATGCGGGGGCGACCATGCTGATGCTCTGTTTCGCCCCAGGCGGCCGCGGGCCGTTGCCGCGCGGCGCGAGCCGGGCGGACGTCGAGCGAGCCTTCCCCGGCTGGTCGCTGACCGATGCGGTGCCTGCGGAGACGGCCGGCATGCCCGGGCCACTGCGCGGCCGCGCGCCGACCCTGTACCGGCTGCAACGCGCCTGACGACACACGAACGCCGCCTCGCGTGAGCGAGACGGCGCTGTGTCGTCCGGGGTGGAGCCCTGATGGCGGTGGCGGAGGGATTTGAACCCTCGGAGGGTTGCCCCTCACACGCTTTCGAGGCGTGCTCCTTTGGCCGCTCGGACACGCCACCGCGGAAGAGTGTAGCGGCGCCGTCAGGCAGTCGGCGAATCGCTTCCGGCCGCCGTCGAGCCCCGTGCGATGCGGCAACCGCGTGCCAGAGTGGAGCCGTGAGCCGCTGGGATGACGCGATGCGTGAGGCGATCGACATCGCCCGTACAGCGTCGCCGGCCGGTGACGTACCGATCGGAGCCGTTCTCCTCGATGCCGACGGCACCCTCGTCGCGGCGGCCGCCAACGAGCGCGAGCAGTCCCATGACCCGACGGCCCACGCGGAGGTGCTCGTGCTTCGCCGTCGCGCCGCGGAGCTCGGCAGCTGGCACCTGGAGGGCCACACGCTGGTCGTCACACTCGAGCCGTGCACGATGTGCGCCGGCGCGTCCGTACTGGCACGCGTGGACAGGGTCGTCTTCGGCGCGTACGACCCCAAGGCCGGCGCCGTCGCCTCACTCTGGGACGTCGTCCGGGACCCCCGCCTCAACCACCGGCCTCAGGTTGTGGGCGGGATCCTCGCCGAGGAGTGCGGCGCACTGCTGAAGGACTACTTCCTGCAGTGGCGCTGAACCTTGATCACGACGTCAGTGGCGTCAGCCGGATCTGCTCGGCCAGGGCATGGGCAGCCGGCAGGTCCTGGTCGTCCGCCACGAAGATGCGGGCCGCGACGAGGACGGCATTCGTCGGCGCCACGATCGTGGCGACGCCGCTCGGCGCCTCGCCCGTCCAGCGTGGCCCGGTGAGCAGGTAGTCACCGGCCTCCGTGCCCGTGGTCCTCGACCCGACGTACGCGAAGTTCGTGTTCCGCGACGCATCCGTTAGCTGCACGCTGTAGTAGCGGCCGGACATCTCCGGCACGTGCAGGACGAGCGGTCCGTGCGACAGGTCGAGCCAGCCGATGGCGTACAGCGTGTCCCGGTTCGTGCCGTAGCTGAGCAGCTTCGTGCTCCCCGGCGGGAGCTCGGCGAACGGGTCCGCGAACAGCCGTTCCGGCTGCACGTAGAGCGTGTTGACCGGGATCGGCCCGCTGTCGACACCCTTCGAGAGGATCCCCCTCTTGTACGGCAGGAGCATCAGCCGCGGCGACAGGTACGTCGTGACCAGGAACGCGGCGACGCAGAAGACCGCGAAGACGACGACATGGAGGTACGGCTCCGACAGCCTCATCTCTCCCCCGTCCTCTCACCCGTCCTCACGACCGGCGGCACGGCGAACGTGCCGTCGAGCACGGCAGGCCCGGGTACGTACACGCGGAACCACAGGATGAAGCCGCCCTCGGGCGCCGGCAGCCAGTTCGCCTCGCCGCCGTCCGGTGCCGTGGTCTGGAGGTAGACGTCGACCGAGCCGTCGTCGTTCGGCACGAGACCCGACCGGTCACCCACGTGGTACCGCTGCAGCACGTTCGGCACGTACCGGTTCCTCGCGTCACCCATCGTGAGCGACCAGAACCCGTCGTTCGGCGGCAGCCCTCCGGGCGGGAAGTGCATGACGTAGCGGTGCTCGCCGCTCAGTCTGCGAGCGTCACCGTCCGAGTTCGCCCACCAGTACATCGCCTCCTGCGGCGACGCGATCGGGCCGGTGAACACCCACGCCTGGGCCGCCCGCAGGAACATCCCGTTGCCGGGCAGACCGCAGCCGCGCATCGTCAGCCACCCGTTGGTCCTTGTGCCTCGCAGCCGTCCGTACACCTGGGCCGTCACCAGAGCGAGCCCGGCCCCGATGAGAATGCCCTGCACGACGTCGCTCTGGACCGTTCTGGTGCTCAGATCGGTGAAGAAGACCAGCCGCACGAGGAAGTACGCGCACACCACCCCGACAGCCGCGATGAAGTACGTGTACGTCTTGCCCATGGGAGGTTCTCCCGAACCGGTCTCGGCGCGCCTGTCAGCTGAAGGAGTCGGCGACCGTGCGGGCCTGCGGCCCGAAGTGGATCTCGTCGGCGATCTGGAGGGCGAGCGTGTCGGAGTCCTCGTCCAGGTCGGCGCAGATCGCCTCGAGGTCCATCTCCGAGAGCCCCTGGTCGGCGAAGAGGTCGAGGTCTCCGACCAGGCCGTCCTCGTCGTCCTCCTCGGGGATGTCGATGCCCAGGAAGTCGACGATGTCGCGGGCGAGGGACCAGCTCTCGGCCGCGTACACGTCACTCAGGACGACATGTACGTGACGGCCCCGCACCCGTACCGCCGCGAAGAACTCGCCCGAGATCGACACGAGCGCGGAGGCGCCGTTGTCGCCGGGGAGCCGCTGGAGGTGGGCGATGAGGTCGTCGAGGTCGTTCGCGAGGTTGATGTCCAGGGGGGTGACGACGGGCGTGCCGTCCTCTCGGTACAGCGCCATGATGAAGTCGACGTCGTCCTCGAGCGCGTCCTCGACGTCGTCCTCGTCCTCGTCCTCGTCGTCATCGGTGTCGATGTCGGCGTCGACGACGTCCGGGTCTGCGTCCTCGAGGCCGGGACGGTCGTCACCGCGGTCGCCGAGGTCGTACTCCTCGTCGCTGCTGTCGGCCATCCGAGAGCCTCCTTTCGCCGAGTCCCCATCGAATCACGTCTGGGCGCCGCGCGCACCAGGGGGGTCCTGCCCCGATGCGCAGTCGTTACTCGACGTGTGCCAATGTGTCGCCTGTGGAACTCCGTGTCATCAGTCATCCCCTCGTCTCCCACAAGCTGAGCCTCCTGCGCGACCGCCGGACCGACTCCCCCTCGTTCCGCCGCCTCGTCGAGGAGCTCGTCATGCTGCTCGCGTACGAGGCGACCGACCAGATCCGGGTCGAGCCCACGGAGATCGAGACCCCGATCCAGAAGACGATGGGCGTACGGCTGTCGAAGCCGCGGCCGCTCGTCGTACCCATCCTTCGTGCCGGGCTCGGCATGCTGGACGGCATGACCCGGCTGATGCCGTCCGCGGAGGTCGGGTTCGTCGGCATGGTGCGCGACGAGGAGACGCTCGAGCCGTTCACGTACGCCGAGCGCCTGCCCCGAGACCTCAGCGGTCGCCAGTGCTACGTCCTTGACCCGATGCTGGCGACCGGCGGGTCGCTCGCCGGTACGGTCCAGTTCCTCGTGAACCGCGGCGCCGACCACATCACGTGCATCTGCCTGATCGCCGCGCCCGAAGGCATCGAGCGCATGCGCAACCTGCTGGCCGAGGTCTGCGTCCCGTGCACCCTGGTCGTCGCCGCCGTCGACGCGCGCCTCACTGCGGTCGGCTACAGCGGTCCGGGCCTCGGCGACGCCGGCGACCGGCTGTACGGGCTGGCGCAGTAGGACCCCGGAAGGCCGGAGCGGAACAGTCATCTCCATTCAGTGGCAGATACGCGACCTCCGTGCGATATGCGCACCGGCGTCCGGCTATCTGCCAGTGAATGGCGCCAGGTGTCGCCGGAGGGTGCCTCCGACCCTCACCCATCGGTCAGGAGAGGCCCGCGACGAAGGCGTTCAGCGACGGCTCGTGGCGCTGCAGCGCCTTGACGAGCGCGATCTGCGTGCGGGCCCGGTCGAGGTTCTGCCCGGTGCGGCTGGTCTGGTAGTACGTGTCCCCCGCGAGATGGTCGCCGAGGAAGCGGTACGCCTGCTCGAGCGTCATGACCTCGCCCGCGAGCACGAGGAGCTCCCGCTCGGCGGGCTGGAGTGCCGACCCCGCACCGGAGAGGTAGCCCTCGGCCAGCGCCTCGAACATCGGCACGTCGACGTCCACCTTCGACGCATCGGGGTCGTCCTCAGCCACGGTCGTCGCGCCCGAGCGGCACAGGTCGGCGAAGTCGTACAGGCACAGTCCCGGCATCACCGTGTCCAGGTCGAGCACGCACAGCGCCTCGCCGGTCACGTCGTCGAGCAGCACGTTCGACAGCTTGGTGTCGTTGTGCGTGATGCGCTCCGGGAGCACGCCCTCGGCCTGGAGCGAGAGCATCGCGCCCGCCAGCTCACGCCGGCCGAGCAGCCAGTCGATCTCCTCGCGCACCTCGGCGGCCCGTCCGCACGGGTCCGCGTCAACCACGGCCGCGAAGTCGGCGTACCGCTTCACGGTGTCGTGGAACCGAGGGATCGTCTCGTACAGCCGCGGACCGTCGTAGTCGGCCAGCTGCTGCTGGAAGCGGCCGAACGCGGACGCGGAGCGGTACGCGTGCTCGGGTGAGGTGACCACCTCGTGGCTCGTGGCGCCGCCGATGAACAGGAACACCCGCCACACGTGCCCGTTCGCGTCGACGTGCCAGTCCGACCCGTCGGGTGTCGGCACCAGCGTCAGCACCCGTCGGTCGACATCGTCGGCACCGTCCCTGACGAGCCTCGCCCGTACGTGGCGGGTGACCCTCGAGACGTTGTCCATGAGCTCGACCGGGTGCGTGAAGACCGCGTCGTTGATGCGCTGCAGGATGTGTGGGGCCCGGCTGCCCTCCACGAGGTACGTGTCGTTGATGTGCCCGCCGCCGTACCGGCGCACGCTCCGTGGCTCCAGCCCGAAGACGGCGGCGACGGCGGTCGGGAGCTCGTCCGGTACGGGGGGCGTCATGCCCGCCACCCCAGCGGCGACGGGTACTCGCCCTGCGCCACGAGCTCGGCCAGGCGGCCGGCCACGGCGCCGCGGTCCGCCGCGTACGTCATCCCGAACCAGGTGTCGGACGAGGTGAGCACGTCGACGGTGGCCGACCCCTCGGCGACCAGCGCGTCGATCACCGCCGGCAGGTACAGCTCGCTGCCCGCCTCGTGCCCGTGTGCGTCGAGGAAGGCGGCGAACGCGGACTCGAGCCGGTCGAAGACGTCCGGCCGCAGCCCCCAGAAGTTCATGCTCACGAGCGCGTGGCCGGTGAAGCGCGCGCCGGAGGCGTCCAGGACGCCGTCCCCCTCGGCCGCCAGCCCCGTGTGCTCGACCACGCGCCGCAGCCGCCCGTCGACCACGTCGCACACGCCGCGCGACACCGACCCGTTCTCCGACAGCGTGTTGACCAGGGGGTACGCGACCATGGCGTACGAACCGTCCGTCTCCTCGCCCGCCAGCCGCGTCGCGAGCTCGGCGTAGGCCCGTCTCCCGTAGAAGTCGTCCGCGTTGATGACGATGAACGGCGAGCGCACGACCTCGGCGGCGGCGAGAACCGCCTGGCCCGTGCCCCACGGCTTCGTCCGGCCCTCGGGAACCGCCCGTCCGCCGGGCAGCGCGCCCAGCTCCTGGAAGGCGTACGCGACGGGGACGCGCCCCTCGTACCGGCTGCCGACCGTCGCGTGGAACGCGTCCTCGAGGTCCGGCCGGATGACGAACACGACACGCTCGACCCCGGCGCGCACGGCGTCGTAGACCGCGTAGTCCATCACGGTCTCCCCGCTCGGTCCCACGGGCTCGAGCTGCTTCATCCCCCCGAACCGGGACCCCATGCCCGCGGCCAGCACCACCAGCTCCGTCATGACACCGGCCTCAGTAGTAGTAGGGGAAGGCCGACCAGTCGGGCGAGCGCTTCTCGAGGAACGCGTCGCGGCCCTCGGCAGCCTCGTCCGTCATGTACGCGAGCCGCGTGGCCTCGCCGGCGAACACCTGCTGGCCCACCATGCCGTCGTCGACCGCGTTGAACGCGTACTTGAGCATGCGGATGGCGGTGGGCGACTTCTCGCAGATCAGCCGGGCCCATTCCAGGCCGGTCGTCTCCAGCTCCTCGTGCGGTACGACGGCGTTGACAGTGCCCATCGCGTACGCCTCGGCCGCGTCGTACGTCTGGCCGAGGAAGAAGATCTGGCGGGCGAACTTCTGCCCGACCTGGCGCGCGAGGTACGCGGAGCCGAAGCCCGCGTCGAACGAGCCGACATCGGCGTCGGTCTGCTTGAACCGCGCGTGCTCGGCGGACGCGATCGTCAGGTCGCAGACCACGTGCAGGGAGTGTCCGCCGCCGGCGGCCCAGCCGCCGACCAGGGCGATGACCGGCTTCGGCATGAAGCGGATCTGGCGCTGCACCTCGAGGATGTGGAGCCGGCCGAGCTTCGCCGGGTCGACCTCGGCGGCCGTCTCCCCGCCCGCGTACTGGTAGCCGGCCCGGCCGCGGATCCGCTGGTCGCCGCCCGAGCAGAACGACCAGCCGCCGTCCTTCGGCGACGGGCCGTTGCCCGTGAGGAGGATGCAGCCGACGTCCGAGGCGGCGCGTGCGTGCTCGAACGCGACGAGCAGCTCGTCGACGGTGTGCGGCCGGAACGC
>JACRAA010000298.1 GCA_016213595.1 Actinomycetota bacterium
CGCCGCTCCCACTCGCGGATGCGGCCGTCGACCCGGTCGGGGTCGACGAGGACGCCGGGGTTCATGAGGTTGGCGGGGTCGAACAGCTGCTTCACCTCGCCGAAGAGCGCGATCGCCTCCGGGGAGTACATCGCGCTGAGCAGCTCCGAGCGCGCCCGGCCGTCCCCGTGCTCGCCGGAGAGCGAGCCGCCGTACGAGGCGACGAGCCGGGCGGCGTCCATGACGAACTCGCGGTAGCGGGACGGGCCGTCGTCGGCGGTGAGCGGGTAGTCGATCCGGCAGTGGACGCAGCCGTCGCCGAAGTGACCGTACGGGAGACCGTGCAGCCCGTACGCGTCGAGGAGGGCGTCGAAGTCCCGGAGGTACGCGCCGAGCGACAGCGGCGGTACGGCGGCGTCCTCCCACCCGGCGTAGGCGGGCTTCGCGAGGGACACCCCGGCCAGGCCGGCGCCGTCCGCCCGGATCTTCCACAGGGCCGCGGCGGCCGGGCCGTCAGGAAGCCAGCCCTCGAGTGCGCCGGACGCGGTGACCAGCGCCTCGGCCCGCGTCCTGGCCTCGGCCAGGTCGTCGCCGGCGATCTCGACGAACACCCAGCCGTCGCCGCGGGGGAGCGGCGGTACGGCGCGGTCGCCGAGGCGTCGACGGACCACATCCACGATGCGGCGGTCGAGGCCCTCGACCGCGGTCGGCGCGAAGGGCAGGACCACGGCCATCGCGTCCGCGGCCTCGGCCATCGACGCGTAGCCGAGCGCTACCGTGACGCGGTGAGCGGGGTCGCGCACGAGCCGTACGGTCAGCTCGGTCGCGATCCCCAGCGTGCCCTCGCTGCCGGCGAAGAACCGGGTGATGTCGCCGGCGAGCAGGTGCTCGAGGGAGTAGCCGGACACCTGGCGTCCGAACCGGCCGAACTCGCGTTCCACGAGCTCCCGGTGGGACTCGGCCAGGCCCAGCAGCGCCCGTCCTGTCGCGGTGCTGGAGGCGGTCGAGAGGCGCAGCACCTGACCGTCACCGGTCACCACGCTCGCATCGAGCAGGTTGGTCGCGCTCGTCCCGTACCCGAGGGCCCGCGGCCCGCAGGCGTTGTTGCCGACCATCCCCCCGATCGTGCAGCGGGTCGCCGTGGACGGGTCGGGACCGAACCTCAGCCCGTACGGCCGGACGGCCCGCTGCAGCGTCTCCTGCACGAGCCCCGGCTGCACGACCGCGGTTCGGGCCTCCGGGTCGATCGCGAGGACGGCGTCGAGGTGGGCTCTCATGTCGACGACGAGACCGGCGCCGAGGGCGTTGCCGGCACAGGACGTCCCGGCACCGCGTCCCGTGACGGGGAGGCCGACCTCCCGAGCGGCGGCGAGGACCGCCTGCAGCTCCGACGTGTCGCGGGGCTTGGCGACCGCCAGGGGGACGATCCGGTAGATCGACGCGTCGGTGGAGTAGAGGGCGCGTGTGGTCGACGTTGCGTCCACGCATGCGGCAGCATCACCAAGCTGGTGGCGGAGGTCGAGAAGCTGGTCGCCGGCGAGAGCGGTCACACCGTCACCCTAGGGCGAGTCGGCGCGACGGCTCACTCGGTCTCGACGGCAAGGACGGCGGACATCGCGCGCCCGATGGCCGCGTAGTCCTCGGGAGCCACGGCGTCGACGAAGATCTTGCGGAC
The DNA here is from genome assembly GCA_016213595.1 of Actinomycetota bacterium. GTDB lineage: Bacteria > Actinomycetota > Actinomycetes > Propionibacteriales > Propionibacteriaceae > Fen-668. Next base: position 1,655 of record JACRAA010000298.1, read on the forward strand.
GGACTCGACGTGGCTGGGGGCGGCCTCGACGAGCTTCGCGAACCCCGCCTCGGTGAGCGTCGCGTAGACACCCCGTCCGTCGTCGCACGTGCGTTCACGAGCGACGAAGCCGTCGTTCTCCAGTCTGCTCACCGTGTGGGTGAGGCGGGAGCGGGACTGGTGGACGAGGAGCGCAAGGTCGCTCATACGCATCCGACGCTGCTCGGACTCCGACAGCACGACGAGGATCTCGTACTCCGCCAGGTCGAGGTTGTGGGGACGGAGGTACTCCGTCAGGACCGCATCGATGCGGGCGACTCCAAGGAGCCATGACCGCCAGATCCGCTGTTGGTCGGTATCGAGCCAGCGGGTCATGAAAGAACTCTACCCATCGACTTGTCAACCATTGTGGGCGCCCCTCCTAACTCGCTGCGCTCCGTCCACCAGGGTTTGTGGCTACGATCGGCCACGACCACAACGACGTTAGGCGGCGGACTGTGACGGAACGGGAGACCATCGAGGCGAACTGCCCGCCCTCCGTGGGAGCGATGCTTCGACGTCGCGTCCAGCTGACACCCGCCCGACCAGCATTCCTCTACCCGGACGTCCGCAACGCCTGGCAGACGTACACGTGGCGAGACGTGGGCGAGATCTCACAGGCCGTCGCCGCAGCGCTGCTCGACGCCGGCATCGAGCACGAGCAGCGGGTGGCGATCGCGTCGACGACCCGGGTCGAGTGGATCCTGGCCTGCTACGGCACCGCCCTCGCGGGGGCCGCCACGACCACCGTGTACCCGAACACCACCGACGAGGATGTCGCGTTCATCCTGGCCGACTCCGGCTCGAGGATCGCCTTCGTCGAGGACGCCGAGCAGGCCGCGAAGGTCACGGCCCACCCAGAGCTCGACGACCAGATCCGCCTGATCGTGGTCTTCAACGGGACGGGAGTCGGTGACCGGATCGTCCCGTGGGCCGAGTTCCTGACCCGTGGCAAGTCGTACGCCCGGGAGCACCCGGACGCCGTGCGGCAGGCCACCGACGCCACCGGCCCCGACACCCTCGCGACTCTCATCTACACGTCGGGCACGACCGGCAAGCCGAAGGGTGTCGAGCTGCTGCACCGAGCCTGGACGTACCTGGCCGTCGCGGTGGACGGCATGCACTTCATCGACATGGACGACGTGCAGTTCCTGTGGCTCCCGCTCTCGCACGTCTTCGGGAACTGCCTGCTCTTCATCCAGCTCGAGATCGGGTTCTCGACGGCCGTCGACGGCCGCCTCGACCGCATCGTGTCGAACCTGGGCGACGTGAAGCCGACGTTCATGTGCGGCGCTCCGCGCATCTTCGAGAAGGTACGTTCCGCCGTCCTCACGGGCGAGAGCTCCGTCGGGCTCAAGGGGTCGATCGCCCGGTGGGCGTTCGCCAAGGGCCGGGCCGCGATGCCGTACCGGCTGGACGGCAGACCGTTGCCCATGGCCCTGCGCGTCCAGTACGCCGTCGCGGACCGGCTGGTGTTCAGCAAGCTCCGCGCCCGGCTCGGCGGCCGCATGAAGTTCATGGTGTCCGGCTCGGCGAAGCTGTCCCGCCAGATCCAGTCCTGGTTCTACTCCGCGGGTCTGCTCATCGTCGAGGGGTACGGGCTGACGGAGACGAGCGCCGTCGCGTTCGTCAACCACTGGAGCGAGCCGCGCTTCGGCACGGTGGGACGGGTCACCCCCGGCATGGACAAGATGATCGCGGAGGACGGCGAGGTCCTCGTGCGGGGACCCCTCGTCATGCGCGGCTACCACAACAACCCGGAGGCGACGGCCGAGGCGATCGACGCCGAGGGCTGGTTCCACACCGGCGACATCGGCAACCTCGACGAGAACGGCTTCCTGCGGATCACCGACCGCAAGAAGGACCTCATGAAGACCTCGGGCGGCAAGTACGTCGCCCCGCAGAAGGTCGAGAGCACGATCATCGCCAACGTGCCGCTCGTGTCCCAGGCCATCGCCGTGGGTGACGGCCACAAGTACATCGGCGCGCTGCTCGTCCTCGAGCCCGACGCGCTGCGGCGCTGGGCCGAGCGCTCGGGCAAGGCGGGTCTCGGCTACGCCGAGATGACGAGGCTGCCGGGCGTGCGGCACTGGATCGACCACCAGCTGCGCCGCGCCAACAGCAAGCTCGAGCGCTGGGAGACCGTGAAGAAGTACGCCATCCTCGACCACGAGCTCACCGTGGAGTCGGGCGAGGTGACGGCCAACATGAAGGTTCGCCGGGCGACGGTCATCCGCGAGCACCAGGAGATCGTGGACACCCTGTTCGAGGACCCCCTGGAGGAGAGCTAGGTGAGCTTCTCCGTCGAGGTCCCCCTGCGCTGGGGGGACATGGACGCGCAGGGCCACGTCAACAACGCCGGGTTCGTCGACTACCTCCAGGAGGCGCGCGTCGACTTCCTGCTGGCGGGCCCCGTGCCGCATCTGCTCGGCGGGGGCATGGTCGTGGTGAGCCACCAGATCGAGTACCGCGCGCCTGTCTCGTACTCGCCCCTCCCGGTTGTCGTCGAGGTGAGCGTCGCCGGCGTCAAAGGAGCTGTGTTCGAGCTCGCCTACACGCTGCGCCACGACGGCACCGTCGCCGCCGTCGCCCGGACCACGCTGTGCCCGTACGACTTCGAACAACGCTGCGTGCGGAGGCTGACACCGGAGGAGCGTGCCTACTTCGCCTCCCAGGTCGTGCCGACGGAGCCCCTTCGCCCCTCGCGGCGGCTGCCGGTGGACGGCCGGGCGATGGAGACGGCGATGCGGGTGCGCTGGTCGGACCTCGACTCGTACGGGCACGTCAACAACGTCAAGTTCTTCGACTACGTGCAGGAGGGCCGGGTCGCGTTCTCCGAGAGGGTCAGCGCGGAGATGGCGCGCACGCGGGGGCAGGGCACCGGCGGCTACCTGTGGATGGTCGTGCGGCAGGACGTGGACTACGTCACCCAGCTCGAGTTCCGGATGGAGCCGTACCGTGTCGCGACGGGCGTCGCGGCCATCGGCAACACCTCCATGTCGTTCTGCTCAGAGGTGCGCGACAGCGCCGGCATCGTGTATGCGAGGGCTGCCACGACGGTGGTCTGCGCTGACGGGAGAGGTCGTCCCGCACCCATCCCCGACACGTGGCGTGACGTTCTTGCCCCGTACGTACTGGGCTGAGCCCTTCCTCTGTGGCCGGTCAGGACCTGCTGTCCTCAATGCCTTGGCATGTTGAGACGTTTCAACGGGTATCCACCGCCCGACAACGGAAAGGACGCCCATGACTGGCACGAGCATCGCCCGACGAGCGACGAATGGCCTGCGGTCGAAGCTGACCACGGAGGAGCGGTTCGAACCGGCCACGGTGCGTCGGAACCTCTACGTGAGCTCAGCGATCCTGATGATCGTGGGCGGGCTGGTCTTCGCGTCCCTCGTCGTCCAGGTGATGGCGAACATCGGCATCGTCAGCCTCGACCGGGCGACGGAGACGCAGTTCGTACGTCTGCGGACTCCGTTCCTCACGACGGTGAACGACGTGCTGGCCGTGGCGTTCGGGCCGGTGTCGATGCCCATCGTCGTCCTGGTCGTCACGGTGGGCTGGATCATCTTCTCCACCCACGCGTGGCGGCCGCTCGTACTCGCTGCGTCGATGACGCTGGGCGTCGTCCTCATCCAGATCATCACCCGGCTGGTGCAGCGGCCGAGGCCGCCGCTGGACCTCATGCTGTTCGGCCGCGACACCACCTACTCCTTCCCCTCGGGGCACGTCTGCGGGGTGTCGGACTTCTTCCTCATCACCTCCTACCTGGTGATCTCGCGCGCCCCGAAGGTGGGGAGGATCGTCGTCTGCGCGGTCATCTCGGTGGTGGGAATCGGCTCCCAGGTCCTCAGCCGTCTCTACCTGGGCTACCACTGGCTGTCCGACACCCTCGGGTCGGTGTTCCTGTCGCTGGTGATCCTCGGTCTGGTGATGGCCGTGGACACCCGACGCACCGTCCGCGTTCCGGGCGAGAGGGTGACCGGTGAGCTCTCCAAGGTCCAGACCGAGAACACCTAGCCGCAGACACAGGCGGATAGCAGTGCGCCGTGCTGGCGCCCCTCCGTACGGCCCGGGTCAGACCCGTGCCCGCCGGAACACCGGGACGGCGGCAGTGGACAGAGCGGTGACGTACCGGTAGCCGCCGGCGTCGAAGCGGGTGAGGTCACGGGCGGTACGGACCCGTTCGCGCACGAGCCAGGCCGCCATCTCGCCCCTCGCGCGCTTGGCGCTGAAGGAGATCACCTTCCAGTCCCCCCGCGGTCCCTGGTCCTCGAAGCGGGGGGAGATGACCGGTGCGTCGAGGGCGTCGAGGTCGACCGCGGAGGCGTACTCGTGGGAGGCGAGGTTCACCAGGACCCTCTCGCCGGGGGACTCGCCGAGGTCGGACCGGACCAGCCTCGTGATCCGGTCGCCCCACCACTCGTACAGGCTGCGTCCGCGCTCCGTGGCCAGCCGTACGCCCATCTCCAGACGGTAGGGCTGGATGAGGTCGAGGGGCCGCAGGAGCCCGTACAGCCCGGACAGGATCCGGAGAGTCCGGGCCGCCTCGGTGAAGTCCTCGTCGTCGAAGCGCGTCCTGGCGGCCATGCCCTGGTAGACGTCCCCGGCGAACATGAGCAGGGCCGGGCGGGCGTTCTCGGGGGTGAAGGGCGTCTCGAAGTCGCGGTACCGCTGGAGGTTCAGGGCGGCCAGGTCGTCGGAGAGGTGCATCAGCCCGGCGACCTCGGAGAGCGACTTGGAGCGCATGACGTCGATCAGCCGGACAGACTCGTCCAGCAGGCGGGGCGTCGTCGCCTCCCAGTCGGGGACGGGCGAGGCGAGGTCGAGGGACTTGGCCGGCGAGATGAGCGAGAGCACGAGCCGACGCTACCGACATGTGCCTCCGGTGGGCGAGGGGCCGGGCGCGGGGCGTCAACCCCTAGGTTTGGCGCCATGACTCCCAGCACCGCTCCCCGGCCAGAGGTGCGCCGATGACCACGCAGTCGATCGGCGGGATCGTTCTCGGCGGGCTGTACGTACTGGCGTTGCTCTCGATGGTCTTCGTGCTGCTGACCGACGACCGGGAGCCCAGCATCGTGATGTCCTGGCTGTTCGTCCTCGGGCTGGCGCCCGGGTTCGGGTTCGTCGCCTACGTGCTCCTGGGCCGCAACTTCCGGCGCGAGGCGCGCTCCGGGGGCCGGGAGGTCCAGACGATCAGGGATGCGATGGCCGGGATCACGGACGTGCAGAAGGCGGCGGGCCCCGTGCTCACGGCGTTGCTGGAGGCGCGGCCCGACGGACCCGCCTCCCGGGTGGCGCGTGTCGCCCAACGGGAAGGGAACGCCTCGGTCGTCGGTGCCGACACCCTGGAGGTGTTCTACTCGGGCAAGGACAAGTTCCCGCGACTGCTCGCCGACCTCGCCGAGGCGCGGCACACGATCACCCTCATGTACCTGATCTGGGAGCGCGACGAGCTCACGGCGAAAGTCACCGAGATCCTGCTCGACCGGATGGCGCACGGCGTCGAGGTCGTCATCCTGTACGACTGGCTCACGTCGCTGCGCTACCGCAAGTCCGAGCTCCGCCGCCTCAAGAAGGCGGGGGCTCTCGTCCAGCCGTGCTACCGCCGGCTGCTCCGCATCAACTACCGCAACCACATGAAGGTCGCCGTCGTCGACGGAGAGGTCGCGTACACGGGCGGCATGAACATGGGCCAGGAGTACGCAGACGGTGGGTCACGGTTCGCGTCGTGGCGCGACACACACCTGCGGGTCACGGGACCGGTCGTGGCGCCGCTCCAGGCGCTGACCGCCAGCGTCTGGAGGCTCAACGGGCGCAGCGAGGACCTCACGGAGGACCGCTTCATGCCCTGCTCGCCGGACGCCCGGCCCGGCGCGATCCCCGTCCAGGTCGTCCATTCGAGCGTGTGGACCCCCGCACCCGTCAACCGGGACGTCTTCATCACCGCACTCGGCGCAGCGACCCAGTCCGTGTGGATCGAGTCGCCCTACTTCATCCCCGACGAGCCCCTGCTCGCGGCGATGACCACCGCCGCCACCTCCGGGCTCGACATCCGGCTGATGATGGCCGGGGTGTACGACAAGGCGGTCCCCTGGTGGGTCGCGCAGACGTACTACCGCCCCCTGCTCGAGGCCGGCGCGAGGATCTTCCGGTACGAGGCCGGGTTCCTGCACTCGAAGATGGTCACCCTCGACGAGGACCTGACCATCATCGGCACCTGCAACTGGGACATCCGCAGTCTCATCCTCCACGACGAGGTGTCCACGGTGATCCACGACACCG
>JACRAA010000299.1 GCA_016213595.1 Actinomycetota bacterium
CGCCTGAGCGCCGCATGGTTCAGGTCGTTCTGCAGCGCCGACCACTGCGCCTCGCCATCGGCGCCGTCCCGGTCCGTCACGCCCAGCCGCGCCGCCAACCACGAGAGCGAGGAGCCCTGGGCGAGCAGCATGCCGACGGCCACCAGGGTGGCCACGAGCACGAGCAGCGAACGCTGGGGAGTGTCCTCGGGCAGCGTCTGCGCTGCGGCCACGGTGACAGCACCGCGCATCCCGGCCCAGACGAGAACCACACCCTCGCGCCAGCTGAACTGCTCCCCCGCCAGGTAGTCGAGGTCGGCGATCCGGGCGTCCAGTGCCTGCCGCCAGCGCGTGAGCTGCGTCTGACGCTTCTCCGCGGAGCCGACCGGAGGGTTGCGCTTCAGGAGCCGTTTGGCCTCGCGTACCGGACGCCCGACCTCGGGAACGACGCCCTGGTCCAGCTGGTCCGACATCTCGGCCAGCTTCTCCCGTACCGCCGGCTGACGTCGGTTGCGCCGGGCGAGCACCCACACGGACCAGGCGACGAACAGCGCCCGGACGCCGACGACGACGGTCACGGCGACGACACCGATGCCGACGGCGCTGAGGATGCTCCCGCCCTTGCCGGTGAGGTCGCGTGCCAGCGCCGGCAGCTCGAGCCCGATGAGCAGGAAGACGCTGCTCTCCAGCAGCAGCTCGACGGTCCGCCAGACAGTCCGGTCCGTGATCCGGTCCCCGGCTCCCATCCGGCGAGGCGCCCCCTCGCCGGTGACCACCCCGGCGGTGACCGCTGCCACGAGCCCTGAGGCGCCGAAGTGCTCGGCCGGGAGGTACGCGACGAAGGGCACGACCAATGACAGGGCCACGCCTGCCGTAGCGTCCGAGATCCGCGCCCGCACGAGCAGGTTGAGCTTGCCCACGGCGAAGCCGATGGCGACAGCGGCCAGGACCGCCCAGAGGAACTGGCCCACGACCTGCCACAGGGAGATCCCGACGCCCACGGCTGCGATGGCCGAGCGAAGCAGGACCAGTGCGGACGCGTCGTTGAGCATGCTCTCGCCATCGAGGACCGTGACGAGGCGCGGTGAGACCCCGGCGCGCCGGACGATGCTCGTTGCGACCGCGTCAGTCGGGCTGATCACCGCGCCGAGGGCGATCCCGAGGCCGAGGGGCAGGCCGGGCACCAGGGCCACGACGACGAGCCCGACGACCACGGCCGACACGGCGACGAGCACGACCGAGAACAGGGAGATGATGCGGATGTCCCTGCGTGCCTCCATGACGGGCGTGCTCACCGCGGCCGAGTAGAGCAGCGGCGGCAGGACACCCGAGAGGATCCATACCGGCGGTACGGTCACGGGCCCGACCCAGGGGGTGAGGCTGGCCGCGAAGCCCAGGACGACGAGGAGCAAGGGGGCGGCCACGCCCACCCGCGGCGCGACGACGGTCGAGGCGACGACGAGGATCACCGCCCCGATCGCCACGAGTGCGAGGTTCATCCCGGACCCCTCCGGCCTGCGGTCACCACGTCTCGTCGTCGTGCAGGCCGTCAGTCCAGGCCGCGTAGCGCTCGGCCGAGCGCCGTACGACCGCCTTCGCGTCGGAGGGCACGGCTGCCCCGAAGTTGTTGTACAGCTGGTCGTAGTGGAGACCGTCGAGCTGACGGGCGATGCGCTTCACCACAGCACCGGACAGCGGGAGCCGGTTGGGGTAGCTGCGCAGGAATGTCACCGTTGCCCGGTCCGGGTTCGGCGAGACGGCGTCCCCGGCCAGCAGGACGCCCCGCCCGTCGGCGCCGGCGCGCCACTCCGCGACTGTCTGGCCCCGGAAGTGCCCGCCGACCCGGTGCAGGGTGAGGTGGCCGCCCAGCTCGTACGTCTCGTCGAAGTACGCGACGCGCTCCTCGTTGCGGCACCACTCCGCGTCATGGGCGTTGAGGACGACCGGCGCATCGAGGGCCGCGGCCCACACGGTCTGGCAGCCGTACATGTGCGGATGGCTGGCGACGACCGCGAGGACCTTGCCGAGGGCTCGGACATGCTCGACGCACTCGTCGTCGACGAAGCCCAGCGGGTCGAACACGACCACGCCCGCTGGCGTGGACACGACCATCGTCTGCTGCCCGATGCCGACCGTCGGGCTGCTGCGGACGCCGTACAGCCCGGGCTCGACCTCGAACCACTCGGTACGCGTTCCGCCCTCGGTAAGGTCGGCCAGCGTCGTCCAGGCCTGGCCGGACTCTGGGACCCACTGCCGTTCGTCGGAGCAGATCTCGCATCGGAGGGGCGCCTCGTCGAGGTCGGCCGTCTCGACGCCGCAGGTGGCACAGATCCAGAGCACGCTCGGATCGTAGGCGGAGCACCGAGCCTGGTGGAAGGTCGCCTGTCCCCCGGGGACGCCCCCGCGGCGCCATGTCTTCGGGTTTCATGCCCGAATCTGTGGTTTTCGCTTGACGTATGCCCGATTGTGTTGTTTTGTAGTGCCACAAAGGCCGTTGCTGGCTCTCGTGACACCGCAGTCTGAGAAAGGGTCTCCATGTCAGCCGTACTACCTGACGCTCGCGTCAACAAGAACCTCCAGGGCCCCGGCGTGCGCGCCCGGGTGCAACGCTTCGGCGGCTACCTCGCCGGCATGATCATGCCCAACATCGGCGCCTTCATCGCCTGGGGCCTCATCACGATGCTCTTCATCCCTACGGGCTGGACGCCGAACGCCACGTTGGCGGCGCTGGTCGGCCCGATCATCACTTACCTCCTCCCAGTCCTCATCGGCTACACCGGTGGTCGCATGGTCCACGGCCAGCGCGGTGCCGTCATCGGTGCCATCGCGACCATGGGCGTCATCGTCGGCGCGGACGTACCGATGTTCCTCGGTGCCATGATCATCGGCCCGCTGGCCGCCTTCCTGCTGAAGCTGCTGGACAAGTCCATCGAGGGCAAGGTCAAGACCGGCTTCGAGATGCTCATCGACAACTTCTCCCTCGGCATCCTGGGCATGCTCATGGCCCTCCTCGGCAGACTGACGATCGGACCCGTTGTCGCGCGACTCGTCGAGTGGCTCGGCTCGGGCGTGTCAGCGCTCGTCAACGCACACCTGCTGCCCCTCGCGTCGATCTTCGTCGAGCCGGCCAAGGTGCTGTTCCTCAACAACGCCATCAACCACGGCGTGCTGTCACCACTCGGTGCGGTACAGGCCCAGACCACCGGCAGGTCCATCCTGTTCATGGTCGAGTCGAACCCCGGCCCTGGCCTCGGCCTCCTCCTGGCGTTCATGTTCTTCGGCCCCATCTCCC
>JACRAA010000300.1 GCA_016213595.1 Actinomycetota bacterium
AGCTGCTGCGCGATGGTGGGGACGGCGCCGGCCGCGACCCCGCGGACGTGGGCTCCAGCAACTTCGAGCGCGACCAGGAGATGTCCTTGGCCCAGAACGCCCGCGAGATGCTCGAGCAGAGCCAGCTGGCCCTGCGGCTCTTCGACGAGCGCCAGTACGGGACGTGCGAGATGTGCGGCACCCCGATCGGCAAGGCTCGTCTCCAGGTCTTCCCGCGCGCGACGATGTGCGTGCGGTGCAAGCAGCGCGAGGAGCGACGATAAGCACGTCCGGCGCCATCGGTCATCGGGCGGTGAGACGCCTCATCGCGCTCATCGCCGTCGCCGGACTGGTCCTCGACCAGGTCACGAAGGCGATGGCTGTGGCGTGGCTGGACCCGCTCCGGCCCCCCAGGATCCTGGGCGGCCTGGTGACGTTCCAGCTCATCCGCAACCCCGGCGCGGCGTTCAGCATGGGCGAGAACGCGACCGTCGTGTTCTCGGTCCTGGCGATCGTCATGCTCGTGTTCGTCATCGTGTGGCTCGCCCCGAAGGTGACGACGCGGGCGTGGACTGTCGCGACCGGTCTCGGCATCGCCGGCATCGCCGGCAACCTCACGGACCGCCTCGTCCGGCCGCCGAGCATCCTCCACGGACACGTCGTGGACTTCATCCAGCTGCCGTACTTCGCGATCGTCAACGTCGCGGACATCTGCCTCACCTCCGCCGCCGTCACGGTCGTGCTCCTGTCGCTGTTCGCGAGCCGCAGCGACGACAAGGGTGCGGCTGACGCCCCGGAGGAGACGGCGCCCCTCCAGCCCGACGCATGAGCGTCCACCTCGTCCCTGACGGGCTGGCCGGCGAGCGGGTCGATGTGGCCGCGGCACGGATGACCGGGTTGAGCCGGTCGCGGATCGAGACCCTCATCGCGGCCGGCAACGTACGGCTCGACGGCCACGTGGCCGTGAAGTCGGACAGGGTGTCGCCGGGCGCGATGCTCGAGGTCGAGGAGGCCCGTCCTGCGACTGTCACGGTCACTCCCCGTGAGGTGGCCGGCATCCGGATCGTCCATGACGACGCGGACATCGTCGTGGTCGACAAGCCCGCCGGCGTCGCCGCTCACCCCAGTCTCGGCTGGGACGGCCCGTCCGTGGTCGAGCATCTCGCCGCCGCGGGCTTCCGCATCTCGACGTCAGGCGTCGCGGAACGCCAGGGGATCGTCCAGCGCCTCGACGTCGGTACGTCCGGGCTCATGGTGGTCGCCAAGAGCGAGGTCGCGTACACACGGCTGAAGGACGCGTTCCGGCACCGGACGGTCGACAAGACGTACCACGCGCTCGTCCAGGGGCATCCGGACCCCTTCGAGGGCACCATCGAGGCACCCATCGGCCGTGACCCCAACCACGACTGGAAGATGGCGATCGTCGAGGGGGGCCGGCACTCGGTGACCCACTACGTGACACTGGAGGCGCACCGCGCCGCGAGCCTGGTGGAGGTCCACCTCGAGACGGGTCGTACCCACCAGATCCGCGTCCACATGGCAGCCCTGCACCATCCGTGCGTGGGCGACCCGCTGTACGAGGCGGACCCGGTCCTCGCCGCGAAGCTGGGACTGGTCCGGCAGTGGCTGCACGCCGTGGACCTGTCCTTCGAGCACCCGACGCGGGGCGAGCGCGTGACGTTCTCGAGCGACTACCCCGACGACCTGGAGCACGCGCTCGAGCTCGTACGCTCCTGGTGAGTCGGCAGTAGGGTTCTCGTCGTGCGAAGAGCCAAGATCGAGTGCACCCTCGGCCCGGCGACTGCGGGCGAACGGATGGGCGAGCTCATCGAGGCCGGGATGAACCTGGCCAGGTTGAACATGAGCCACGGCGACTACGCCGAACATGGGGAGCGCCTGCGCGAGGTACGTAGGGCGGCCGAGGCGGCCGGCAAGCCGATCGCCGTCTTCGCGGACCTCCAGGGACCGAAGATCCGGCTCGGCCGGTTCGAGGCCGGTCCCGTCGCCCTCGTCAACGGCGCGACCTTCACCATCACCACCGACGACATCCTCGGTGACGTCGACCGCTGCTCCACGACCTTCAAGGGGCTGCCGGGTGACGTGTCCGAGGGCGACGCCATCCTCATCGACGACGGCCGTGTCGAGCTGCGGGCCACGAAGGTCACCGACACGGACGTCGTGTGCGAAGTGGTCGTCGGCGGGCCCGTGAGCAACAACAAGGGCATCAACCTCCCCGGCGTCGCGGTGAGCGTCCCGGCACTGAGCGAGAAGGACACCGACGACCTCCGTTGGGCTCTTCAGCAGGGTGTCGACATGGTTGCGCTCTCGTTCGTGCGCAGCGGCAAGGACGTCGTCGACGTCCACCGGATCATGGACGAGGAGGGACGCCGGGTCCCCGTGATCGCCAAGATCGAGAAGCCGCAGGCGGTCGACAACCTCGACGAGATCATCGACGCGTTCGACGCGTTCATGGTCGCTCGCGGCGACCTCGGTGTCGAGCTCCCGCTCGAGGACGTACCGATCGTGCAGAAGCGGATCATCCGGGCCGCCCGGACGTGGGCCAAGCCGGTCATCGTCGCGACCCAGATGCTCGAGTCGATGATCTCGTCGCCGAGGCCGACTCGGGCGGAGGCGTCGGACGTCGCCAACGCGGTCCTTGACGGCGCCGACGCCGTGATGCTGTCCGGCGAGACGTCGGTCGGCAAGTTCCCGGTCGAGACGGTCTCCGTGATGGCCCGCATCATCGGCGCGGTCGAGGAGCACGGGTTCTCGTCCATCAACGAGATCGAGTGGGACCCGCACACCAGCGGCGGCGTCATCGCCAAGGCGGCAGCCGAGGTCGCCGACCGGCTGGGTGCGCGCTACCTCATCGCGTTCTCCAAGAGCGGTGACACGGCGCGTCGGCTCTCCCGGCTGCGGTCGGAGATCCCCGTCATCTGCTTCACCCCGAGCGTCCAGACGCAGCGGGAGCTGTCGCTGGTGTGGGGCGTGACGACGTACACCACGCAGGAGCACAGCGACTTCCGCGACCTTCTCGAGGAGGTCGACGCGACGCTGGAGAGCGAGCAGCTGTGCCAGCAGCGGGACCGGCTCGTCGTCGTGTACGGCTCGCCGATGGGCATCTCGGGCAAGACCAACGCGCTCATGGTGCACCGTCACTACGCCCGTACGTCAGGCTGGGACCAGGTCGACGTCTGAGGCACGTCCCGTGCCCGAGAGGGGAGTCGAACCCCTATGCCCTTGCGGGCAGACGGGTTTGAGCCGTCCGCGTATGCCATTCCGCCACTCGGGCTGATCACCCGCCCGGAAATCATGCCATAGCACGCACGGATGGGTGCGCGACGGGCGGGATGGGCGGGGAGGTCCCGAACAGTGCCAGAATGGCGCACGTGACAGACGACAGTACGACAACCTCCCCTGCCCGCCGGGTACTCGTCGCCGAGGACGAGGCGCTGATCCGGCTCGACCTCGTCGAGCTCCTCACAGAGGAGGGCATGGTCGTCGTCGGGCAGGCCGCCAATGGGGAAGAGGCCGTCGAGATGGCCCGCGAGCACAGGCCCGACGTCGTGGTCATGGACGTCAAGATGCCGAAGCTCGACGGCATCAGCGCCGCCGAGATCATCGCCAAGGAGCGCATCGCACCGGTCGTGATCCTCACGGCGTTCTCGCAGCGCGAGCTCGTGGAGCGGGCGAGCGAGGCCGGCGCGATGGCGTACGTCGTGAAGCCCTTCGACGCCTCCGACGTGGTGCCCGCGATCGAGATCGCGGCGGCCAGGTTCGCGCAGATCATGGCTGTCGAGGCCGAGGTGTCCGACCTGCAGGAGCGGCTCGCCTCCCGCAAGGCCGTCGACCAGGCGAAGGGCCTGCTGCAGGAGTCCCTGGGACTCAGCGAGGCCGAGGCGTTCCGTTGGATCCAGAAGACGGCCATGGACCTGCGCAAGTCGATGCGCGAGGTCGCCGAGGGCGTCGTCGACCACCACAAGTCGGGCCGCGGAGCTGCTCCCCGCGCCTGACGCCACTGGGCTGTTGCCATCGGGGCTGACACCACAAGGCTGCTGCCATCGGGCTGACGCCGTCGACGGCCGGTCGAAGCCCACCTCGCACCCTGTCCCGCGACCTCGCACCCTGTCCCGCGCGACCTCGCACCCCCTGCCGGATCGTCGCACCCCGTACAGAGGGTGCGACGTCATGCTGGGGGTGCGACGTCGTGCTCCGGTGAGGTCTCCGTCAGGCAAGGTCAGGGTGCTGGGGCAGGGCGCGGGCGGAGCGAACCGGCGCGGGGCGGAACGGGCTGACGCACTAGGGTTCCACCATGACTTCGCACGTACTCGCCGCCGTCGCATGGCCCTATGCG
>JACRAA010000296.1 GCA_016213595.1 Actinomycetota bacterium
CAAGATCGCGGACGAGATGCGGGAGCGGCTCACGCGCCGGACACCCTCGGAGGACGACCCGTTCGGCAGCGGTCTCCATCGCGTCCGCCTCCAGCAGTACCTCACGCTGCGGCTCGACATCATCAACGCAGAACGCGACGAGCTGCTGGTGCTGCGCAAGACCGGTACCTACCCGTCGGCGATGCTCGACGCAGCGCTGACGCAGCTCGACGCTGAGCAGATCGGCATCGAGCTGCGGCGCTGAGCCTGGTGAGGACTCTCTAGGCTGTCCGGGTGGCACATCTCCTGGGCGCCGAGTCCGTACACGTCGAGTACCCGACCCGCGTCGTCCTCGACGGTGTCACTCTCGGGGTCTCCGACGGGGACCGGATCGGCATCGTCGGCCGGAACGGCGACGGCAAGTCAACCCTGCTGGGCGTCCTCTCCGGACGTCTGGTGCCCGACGAGGGGAAGGTGACCCGGCGTGGCGGCCTACGCGTCGCGGCGCTGGAGCAGACAGACGACCTCGACGACGCCGAGACGGTCGGACACGCCATCGTCGGCACACGGTCGGAGCACCTGTGGGCCGGCGACCCGCGGGTCCGCGGCATCATCGCCGGGCTCGTCGCCGACCTCGGCTGGGACGTACGGATCGGGACCCTCTCCGGAGGCCAGCGTCGCCGAGTCGCGCTCGCCGCGCTCCTCGTCGGGGACTGGGACCTCGTGATCCTCGACGAGCCGACGAACCACCTCGACGTGGAGGGGGTGCAGTGGCTCGCGGAGCATCTGCAGCAGCGGTGGCCCCGTACGCAAGGCGGCCTGCTCGTCGTCACCCATGACCGCTGGTTCCTCGACGAGGTGGCCACGGCGACGTGGGAGGTCCACGACCGGATGGTCGAGCCGTTCGACGGCGGCTACGCCGCGTACGTGCTGCAGAGGGTCGAGCGGGACCGCCAGGCAGCCACCCTCGAGGCCAAGCGGCAGAACCTCATGCGCAAGGAGCTCGCCTGGCTGCGGCGCGGCGCTCCGGCCCGGACGAGCAAGCCCAAGTTCCGGATCGACGCCGCGAACGTGCTGATCGAGGACGTGCCACCGCCGCGGGACCGGGTCGAGCTGGCCAAGCTCGCCACCGCTCGGCTCGGCAAGGACGTCGTGGACATCGAGAACGTCTCCGTCTCGTACGGCGAGAACGTCGTCCTCACCGACGTCACCTGGCTCATCGGGCCCGGCGACCGGCTCGCCGTGCTGGGTGCGAACGGTGCCGGGAAGTCGACCCTGCTCGGCCTCGTCAGCGGGAGCGTCCGGCCTACTCATGGGCGGGTGAAGCGCGGCAAGACGGTGAAGGTCGGCATGCTCGACCAGCGGTTCGCCGACCTCGACACCATCGCCGACGACAGGGTACGAGAGGTCCTGGCGCGGACCCGTACCACCTTCAGCGTCGACGGACGGGACCTGACGCCGGCCCAGCTGCTCGAGCGGCTGGGTTTCGCTCGGGAGCACCTCTCCGCGCGGGTCAACGAGCTGTCCGGTGGTCAGCGGCGCCGCCTGCAGCTGCTGCTCGTGCTTCTCGACGAGCCGAACGTGCTCATCCTCGACGAGCCCACCAACGACGTGGACACCGAGATGCTCACGGCGATGGAGGACCTGCTCGACTCGTGGCCCGGCACGCTGCTCGTGGTCTCCCACGACCGGTACCTCATCGAGCGGGTGACCGACACGCAGTACGCGATCCTCGACGGGGGGCTCAGGCACCTGCCGGGTGGCGTCGACGAGTACCTGAGGCTGCGGTCACAGGAGCAGGCGGGTGCTGAGGACACGGTCCGTCGGGACGCTCCCAGCTCCTCCGCCGCGGACCAGCGTGCCGTTGCCAAGGCGCTGCAGGCCACGGAGCGCAAGCTGGACCGGGTGGGGGAGCGGATCGCCGCCCTCCACGCGCAGATGGCCGACCACGACCCGAGCGACTACGTGGGGCTCGACCGTCTGCACGACGAGCTGCGCGACCTCGAAGCGGAGGCCGGCCAGCTGGAGGACACCTGGTTGGATCTCTCGGAGCAGGCCGGCTGAGTCAGCGGCCCGTCTCCTGGGTCAGCGGCCGCGTACGGACTGGCGGGCGCCCTTGGCCGACGTGGGCATCGGGCCCTTGGGCAGCGGGATCTTGGGCCGCATCGAGTCCAGAGCACGCAGCCGGTTCGCGATATCGCTGATGTCGGCCGCCTTGAGCACCTTGGGCAGCTTCTTGATGTGGTCGGCGAGCTTGTCCAAGGGGATCTGGTTGTCGCGGTCGCCCATGACGAGGGTCGTCACCTTCACCCCGTACTTCACCTGCTCGTGCTTCTTGGCCTCGGTGGCGAGCATGGCGCGGACCCGGCCAGGGTCTCCCTCGCCGATGAGGACGATCCCGCCCGGTCCGACGACACGGTGGACGATGTCCAGCTGACGGTTCGCGGTGATGACCGGAGACTTGACCCAGTCCTTGCTGAGCATCGACATGGCGACCTCGGCGGACCCCTTCTGGCCCTCGTACCGCTTGTACGTCGCGTTCTTCGCGCGCCAGGTGAGGACCGACAGTGCCGCCAGCACGCCGAAGAGGATGCCGAAGACCAGGTACAGCCACCAAGGCTTGATGAAGATGCCCACGACGGTGAA
>JACRAA010000297.1 GCA_016213595.1 Actinomycetota bacterium
CGGCATGCCGCATCTGCAGCAGCTGCACCGTCCACTCGACGTCGGCCAGTCCCCCGCGACCGAGCTTCAGGTGGGTCTGCCGGTCGGCCCCGCGCGGCAGCCGCTCGTTGTCGACGCGCGCCTTGATCCGGCGTACCTCGATCACGTCGTCCTGCGAGATCCCGTCGGCCGGGAAGCGCAGCGGGTCGATCAGCTCGGTGAACCGCGCCCGCAGGGCCTCGGCCCCGGCGACCGCGTCGGCGCGCAGCAGGGCCTGGAACTCCCACACGTGCGACCACTTGGCGTAGTAGGCGGCGTAGGACTCGACGGTCCGCACCATCGGCCCGTTCTTTCCCTCCGGGCGCAGGTCGGCGTCCACCTCGAGCGGCGGGTCGCTGGCCGGCAGCGAGAGCAGCCGCCGCACCTCGCTGACCACGGCGGTCGCGTACGACGACGCAACCTGGGCCTCGACGCCATCCACCGGCTCGTGGACGAACATCACGTCGGCGTCGCTGCCGTAGGACAGCTCGAAACCGCCGTAGCGACCCATCGCGACCACGGCGATGCGCGAGGGCGGCGACTCGAGCGAGCGCTGGCGCCGCACCGACTCCATCGCGATGTAGAGCGTCGCCTGCAACGTCGCGTCCGTCAGCCGGCTCAGCCCCTGGCCGACGAGCGCCACGTCGGTCCCGGCCACCAGCTCGCCGCAGGCGATCCGCAGCAGCTCGCGACGGCGTACGCCCCGCACCGCGACGACCGCGGCCTCCGCCGTCTCCGCGCGCTCGGTCAGCGCCTGCATCTCCGCGAGTGCCGCCTCGGCGCTCAGCGGGACGAGCGACTCCCCCAGCATCTTCACGCCCTGCGGCTCGCGCTCGAGCAGGTCGGTGGCGTAGCGCGAGGTGCCGAGGACGTGGGCCAGCCGCTGGGCGACCTCGCCCTCGTCGCGCAGCATCGTGAGGTACCACGGCGTCCGGCCGAGGCTCTCGCTGATCCGCCGGAAGCCGAAGAGCCCGGCGTCCGGGTCGGGCGAGTCGGCGAACCACTCCAGCAGCACCGGCAGCAGCGTCCGCTGGATGTCGGAGGTGCGCGAGACCCCGCTCGTCAGCACCTCGAGGTGGCGCAGCGCGGCCTTGGGGTCGGCGTACCCCCGTGCCGCGAGCCGTGCCTCCGCGGCCTCCAGCGACAGCCGCGCCTCGGTGCCGGGGAGCTTGGCGACGGCGCCGAGCAGCGGGCGGTAGAAGAGCTTCTCGTGGAGCCGGCGGACCTCGCGGCGGTGGTACTTCCACTGCTTGTCGAGCTGGACGGCCGGCTCGGAGAAGAGCCCGAGCGAGCGGCCGAGCCGGCGCAGCGACGCGTCGTCGGCGGGCAGCACATGGGTACGCCGCAGCTGGTGCAGCTGGATCCGGTGCTCGAGCGTGCGGAGGAAGGAGTAGGCCTCGTGCAGCTTCTCGCCGTCCTTGCGGCCGACGTAGCCACCGTCGATCAGCTCCGCGAGCGCGCTGAGAGTCGCGCCCGACCGCAGGGAACGGTCGGCGCGACCGTGCACCAGCTGGAGGAGCTGCACGGCGAACTCGACGTCGCGCAGCCCGCCCGACCCGAGCTTGATCTGGCGCTCGGCCTCGGCCGCGGGGATGTTGTCGACGACCCGGCGACGCATCGCCTGCACGTCGCCGACGAAGCCGTCGCGCTCGGCCGCGCTCCACACCAGCGGCTCGATCATCTCGACGTAGGCCCGCCCGAGGGCGAGGTCGCCGGCGACCGGTCGCGCCTTGAGCAGCGCCTGGAACTCCCAGGTCTTGGCCCACTTCTCGTAGTAGCCCGCGTGGCTGGCGAGCGTCCGGGTGAGCGGCCCCTGGCTGCCCTCGGGTCGCAGGTTGGCGTCGACCGGCCAGATCGTGCCCTCGCGGGTGTGGTCGGAGCAGATCCGCATCAGGTGCGACGCCAGCTGGGTCGCGGCCCGCAGCGCGGTGCCGTCGTCAGCACCCTCGACGGCCTCGTGCACGAAGATCACGTCGACGTCGGAGACGTAGTTGAGCTCGTGCCCGCCACACTTGCCCATCGCGATGACCGCGAGCCGGACGGAGTCGTGGGACTCCACGCGGGCGCGGGCGATCGCCAGTGCGGCGTCCAGGGTCGCGGCCGCAAGGTCGGAGATCTCGGCGGCCGCGTCGTCGACGCCGACGTGGTGGGCGAGGTCGCGGGCGGCGAGGCGGAGCAGGATCCGGCGGTACTCCACGCGCAGCGCGTCCACCGCCTCGGCGTCCGGCAGTCCGGCGACCGGCACGGCGGAGGCGGGGTCGGCGCCGACCGCGGTCAGCATCGCCTCGCGAACGGCGTACGCCGCAGCGCGGGTGCTGCCGAGCGTCGGGTCGGTGAGCTCGCGCCAGTGCTCGGGGTGCCGGACGAGGTGCTGGGTCAGCGCGGCGCTCGCGCCGAGCACCGTGCACAGTCGCATCGCGGTGCCCTCGTCGTCGGCGACCTCGGTGAGCATCGTCGCGCCGTCCGCCTCGGACTGCGCGTCGACCAGCCGCAGCAGGCCCTCGAGCGCCGCGTCGGGGTCGGCGCTCGCGGCGAGCTTGTCGGTGAGCGGCTTCCTTGCCCCGCCGAGGCGCTCGATCCCCCGGACGGCCGCGGGCCCGTCGACGAAGCCGATGCGGACGAAGTCGCCGCTCGTCGTCGTCATCGTTCCTCCCCCGCGAACTGCGTGCTTGCTATCTGGGCGAAGCGCTGGACGAGCGGCCGCCACTGGGCCTCGAGGGCTGCCTCCGCGTCCTTGATCTCAGCCAGTACGACGTGCTCGTCGAGGCCCAGCGCGACGAGGTCGTCGCGGTCCTCGGCCGCCCAGCCGGTGACGACGTCGGTGTCGACCTCGGGGTGCGACTGGATCCCCCAGCCAGATTCGGCGAAGCGGGCCACCTGCACCTCGCCGCCGGGAGTCCGCGCCAGGACGACGCCGCCCTCCGGGAGGGCGGAGACGATGTCGTTGTTCCAGTGGATCGCGACCTCGTCGCCGGGGTGCGCGCCGAAGAGTGGATCACCCAAGGCGTCAGCGCTCCAGCCGACCGGCTGCAGCCCGACGGTCTGGCCGCGCGGGTTCTTGATGACCTCGCCACCGAGCGCGACCGCCAGCACCTGGTGGCCGAGGCAGATCCCGAGCGTGGGCACGGAGGATGCCACCGCGTCACGCAGCAGGGCCTTGAGCGCGGGCAGCCACGGCGCCCGGTCGTCGTCGTACGCCCCCATGTCGCCGCCCATCACCAGCACGGCGTCGTACGACGTCAGCGCGGGGAACGCGTCGCCGGCGTAGGGCCGGCAGACCGACAGCGTGCAACCGGCCTCCTCCAGCCAGCGGCCCACGAGGTGCGGCGGGCAGGACGCCTGGTGCTCGACGACGAGGACGCGGGTGGGCACGAGGAGGACGGCTCAGAGGACCGGGAGCATCCGGTCGCGCTCGTAGGCGGAGACCTGCGTGCGGTACTCCTCCCACTCCGAGCGCTTGTTGCGCAGGAAGAAGTCGAAGACGTGCTCACCCAGCGCCTCGGCCAGCAGCTCGGAGTCCTCGGCGATCCCGATCGCGTCGTGCAGGCTCTTGGGCAGCGGCGCGATGCCGAGCGACTTGCGCTCGCGCTCGGTCAGCGACCAGACGTCGTCCTCGGCCTCGCGCGGCAGCTCGTAGCCCTCCTCGATGCCCTTCATGCCGGCGGCGAGCGTGACGGCGAAGGCGAGGTAGGGGTTGCACGCGGCGTCGATGGTGCGCAGCTCGATGCGGGTCGACTGGCCCTTGTTGGGCTTGTACATCGGGACGCGCACCATGGCCGAGCGGTTGTTGTGGCCCCAGCAGATCGACGAGGGCGCCTCGCCGCCGCCGAGCAGCCGCTTGTAGGAGTTGACCCACTGGTTGGTGACGACGCTGATCTCGCTGGCGTGGCGCAGGATGCCGGCGATGAACTGCCGGCCGGTCTTCGACAGCTGGTATTCGGCACCCGCCTCGAAGAACGCGTTGCGGTCGCCCTCGAAGAGCGACACGTGCGTGTGCATGCCCGAGCCCGGGTGGGTCGTGTAGGGCTTGGGCATGAAGGACGCCCAGATGCCGTGCCCGAGCGCGACCTCCCGGATGACGGTGCGGAAGGACATGATGTTGTCGGCCGTGGTCAGCGCGTCGGCGTAGCGCAGGTCGATCTCCTGCTGACCGGGGCCGCCCTCGTGGTGGCTGAACTCCACCGAGATGCCCATCGCCTCGAGCATCGTGATCGCCTCGCGGCGGAAGTCGGCACCCCGCGACTGCGCGGTGTGGTCGAAGAAGCCGCTGCGGTCGACCGGCTGCGGCTCGTCGCCCTTCTCGGGCGCGTTCTTGAAGAGGTAGAACTCGATCTCGGGGTGCGTGTAGAACGTGAACCCCTTGTCGGCCGCGGCGCTCAGCGTCCGCTTGAGGACGTGGCGCGGGTCGGCGTAGGACGGGCTCCCGTCGGGCATCCGGATGTCGCAGAACATCCGCGCCGTGGCCGGCCAGCCGTCGTCGCCGGTGCGCCACGGCAGGATCTGGAACGTCGACGCGTCGGGGTGCGCGAGCATGTCGGACTCGTAGACCCGGGCGAAGCCCTCGATCGCGGAGCCGTCGAAGCCGATGCCCTCGTCGAAGGCGTTCTCCAGCTCGGCCGGGGCGACGCTCACGCTCTTGAGGAAGCCGAGCACGTCGGTGAACCACAGCCGGACGAACCGGACGTCACGCTCCTCGAGCGCGCGGAGTACGAAGTCCTCTTGCTTGCCCATGGGGCCAGCCTAGGGGGCGTACGCCGCACCCGTGCGCCGCCTCCGCAGGGTGGGCCGGCGCCGGCGTCTGTCCGGGGTCGGCATCCGCATCGAGTGAGACGGTTCGTCGTCAGCGGCAGATGTTGACGTCCTGCGAGCCCAGGACGCCGTCCCAGACCTCGCGCATCGGCCGGAGCCAGCTCTGCGTGGTGGGCACGAAGGCGATGCTGCCGTCGACCATCTTCCTCACCCCGCGGACCCGGACCTTCTCCACGACGATCGGCATGGTGACCTCGCGGCTGCGGACGCCCTCCCAGCAGGCGGACGCCTTTGTCTTCGTCACGGCCTCCTCCAAAGTGATCTCGTCGCCCTGGAGCTCGCCGTTGTAGCGCCAGGCGAGCGTCGTGCGGTAGCCGGTGTGGCCCTCCCACGGCGCCCTGATCGCGACGGACATGCCCCAGGTGCGCTTCGTGGGGACGGTGAAGGTGACGGAGCCGTCCTCGACGGTCCTCGTGCGGCTGTTCCAGATGTCGACCCGGCCGGCGTCGGCCTCGGCGTACGTCCCGAGTGCGCTGGTCAGCTGGAGCTCGCAGCCCTCGCAGTCGTCGACGGTGAAGGTGAGGGTCGTACGCGGCTGGGCGGCGCGCTCGGTCGAGGAGTCGGCCGGTGTGGCGGCCGTGGCGCTCGGGACGAGCAGTGCGGCGAGGAGGGCGGCGAGGGCGGTGGTGCGGATGAACATGGGTCTCTGCTTCTCTGGTGAGTGGGTTGTCGATGACAGGACGCGACCCACCTCCCCGAGGTTGCATCGACCTCTCAGTCGCCCAGCGTGTTCCGCTCGAGCTCGGCGAGCGTCGGCCGCCCGCGGTTGCAGAACACCTCGAGGTCGACGGAGTTCTGCCCGTCGCTGAAGACCGCGTCGACGTCGTCGTCGGGACCCTTCTCCCAGCTGACGATCTGCCAGCCGTTGGCCTCGTCGGGGCGTACGCCGACGCCATAGGCCCAGGTGTCCCGGCACTCCACGTCGAAGGCCCCCCACTCGCCGGCGATCTCGTCGGCGACGGCGGGGCCGTCGGGCGAGGGGACCGACGTGCGGTCGACGTCGGTGTCGCGCATGACCTCGTCGCCGACCGGGCCGCGGTCGCGGATCGTCGCGCCGACCGTGGTCACGGCGAGCACGCCGACCAGCACGGCCACGGCCGTGGTGGCGGCCCACAGGCCGAGGTAGATCATCCGACGCCTCACCGGACCATCGTGCCGCCTCGCGGGTCAGCGTGAGGTCAGGAGGTGGTTAAGGGATGGATAAGGCGAGCGGCGCAGCCGGGTGCGGGCGGTACTGTCGCCGCGTGGCCGAGGTGCTGATCATCGAGGACGACGACCGGATCCGGCCGTTGCTGGTGCGTGGCCTGCGCGACTGCGGCCACACGGTGACCTCGGCGCCCACCGGGATGGCCGGCCTCCAGCTCGCCGTCGACTCCTCCCCAGACCTCGTCGTGCTCGACCTCGGCCTGCCGGACGTCGACGGCACCCAGGTGCTCTCGATGCTGCGTGCGGTCAGCGCCGTGCCGGTGATCATCGCCAGCGCCCGCGCCGACGACCCGTCGCTGGTGGGCGCCCTCGACGCCGGTGCCGACGACTACGTCGTGAAGCCCTTCACCAGCGCGCAGCTCGACGCCCGGGTGCGGGCGGTGCTGCGGCGTACGGCCGCCGGACGCGAGCGCCCCGCGACCCTCACCGTCGGCGGGCTGTCGGTCGACCTCACCGGCCGCCACGTGCACCTCGACGGGACCGAGATCGAGCTCACGCCGCGCGAGTTCGACCTGCTCGCCCACCTCGCCGAGCGGCCGGGCGAGGTCGTCACCAAGCGCGACCTGCTCGGCGAGGTCTGGCGCCAACCGTGGGGCGGGTCCGACAAGACCGTCGACGTGCACCTGTCGTGGCTGCGCCGCAAGCTCGGCGAGACGGCGGCCGAGCCGCGCTACCTGACCACGGTGAGGGGCGTCGGCGTACGCCTCTCCGATCCCACCAAGGGCACCTGACGTGCGCCGCAGCCTCCTCGTCACCGCGGCCGCCGCGATCTCGATGGTGCTGCTGGCGCTGCTCGTGCCGATGGCGATCCTGGTGCGCAGCTATGCCCTCGAGGACCGGCTCGCGCGCGCCGCGCTGGAGGTGCAGGCCGTCGAGACCGTGGTGTCCGGGCAGGACGAGGGCATCGTGGGGCAGTACGTCGACCGGCTCAACGAGGACGGCACCTCGCAGGTGACCGTGCTCTACCCCGGCGGGCCGGGCATCGGACCCGACCCCGGCGAGGACGCGAGGGTCCTCGACGCCCGCAACACGGGGCGGGCGCGGGTCGACGACGTCGACGGCGGGTCGCAGATCCTCGTGCCGGTCTCGCGCGGCGGGAACTCGGCGCTCCCCTCGCAGACGCCGGTGATCCGGGTGATCGTCGAGGAGCCGGGCATCGACTCGGTGGTCGGCGTCGCGTGGGGCCTGCTGGGCCTCCTCGCGCTCGCGCTGCTCGCCGGCTCGCTGGTGGTCGTCGACCGCCTCGGTCGGTCCTTCGTGCAGCCGATCCGCCAGCTCGCCGAGCACACCCAGACCCTCGGCCGCCCCGGCGCCGCCACCCCGATGCCGGCCGTCCACGGACCCCCCGAGGTGCAGGAGCTCGCCGGCGCGGTCGACCGCCTGGTCGGCCGGATCCAGCTGCTGCTCAGCCGCGAGCGCGAGAACGTCGCCGACCTCTCCCACCGGCTCCGCACGCCCGTCACCGCGCTGCGCCTGCGCGTCGAGGGCGTCGCCGACCACGACCTGCGTGATCGCCTCGGTGGAGATCTCGACCACCTGCAGGCGACCGTCGACGAGATCGTCCGCGAGGCCCGGCGCTCCGAGCGCGAGGGTCTCGACCCGCAGACCGACGCGGTGTCGGTGCTGGCCGAGCGCGTCCGCCACTGGGAGCCGCTCGCGGAGGACCAGGGCCGCACCTACGAGATGGACCTGGCGACCTCCGGGCCGCTGGTCCGCGCCAGCCGCGCCGACCTCGAGGCCCTCGTCGACGTGCTGCTGGACAACGTCTTCTCGCACACCCCCGACGACGCCGGCGTACGCATCACGCTCACGGCCAGCGACGACCGCGTCGACCTCGTCGTCGACGACGCCGGACCGGGCCTGTCCGAGGGCCTCGACGTCACCGGGCGCGGAGCCAGCGGCGCCGGCTCGACGGGACTCGGCCTCTCGATCGCGACCCGCACCGCCGAGGACGCGGGCGGCGAGGTGACCACGGGGGCCTCGGACATGGGAGGAGCCCGGGTGGCCGTCACGTTGCGGACGGCCTGCCCCGGGCTCCCTTGCTGCTGGCGGTGCTGCGTCAGGCTGCGGTGACTTTCAGCGAGCACGCGCTGCCGCCGACCGGCGTCACGGTGAGCTTGAAGGTGTCCTTGCCGGCGGTGTTCTTGCGGAAGGTGTCGAGGTCGAGCTCGCCCTCGTCGTC
>JACRAA010000301.1 GCA_016213595.1 Actinomycetota bacterium
AGGCGAAGCCGGCCAGGTAGGCGGCGCCGAGCCCCTCCTTGCCCAGGCGATGCATGACGTGCACGTGGCTGTCGGCGTCGGCGAGCCGGTCCGCGATCTCTCCAGTGCCGTCGGGCGAGTTGTCGTCCGCGACCAGCACGTCCGCCGTAGGCACGGCCCGGCGCAGCCTGCCCACGATCGGCTCGATGTTCTCGGCCTCGTTGTAGGTCGGGATGATCACCAGGATCTTGTCCAGGGGTGCGTCGTTGACCACGAAAGACCTTTCAGCTGGAAGCGGCCGTTCCATTCTGCCGTACCTCGTGGTCCGGTCTCGGCGCGGGGCGACGTCGCCAGATGGCGGCAGCGAGGGCAGCGAGCGCGATCACGACCAGCGCCAGCTCCACTCCTGCCCCGTACCGCATCCCCGGCGTCAGCCCCGTCCGTACCGGCATGACCACACTCGTCGAGGCCGCCGTCCGCTGGTGCGTCTCGTACATGACCCTGCCGTCGGGCGTGATGTAGCCGCTCAGCGCGTTCGTCGTCGCCACGAGGATCTCGCGCTGCGTCTCCATCGCCCTGATCCGGGTGATGGCCCACTGCTGGCTGATCTGGCCCGTTCCCGCGTACGTGGCGTTGTTGCTCTGCACGGTGACGAGCTGGGCCCCGCCCGTCGAGGCGTCGCCCGAGATCATCTCGCGGACGGTCTGGTCGTAGGCGAGCTCGAAGCAGATGAGTACGCCGATCCGGGTGGTCCCGTGTCGGGGCACGTCGACGCTCAGCACGCCGGGACCATCGCCGGGGACGCTCTGCGCGCCGACGAGCCGGAGCATGGGGACGAGTGGGAGGAGCTGGCGGCGCATCGGGATCCACTCGCCGAACGGGACGAGGTTCCGCTTGTGGTAGAGCGCTCCGGGTCCGCTGCTCGGGTCCCACCACATGGCCGTGGTCTGCCGCTCGTACGAGCCCGGCCCCTCGGTCACCGCGCCGACGAGGATGGGCACGTCCGCCACGGCGACGGCCGTGGAGACGACCTGTCTGGTCTCGGTGTCGAGCACCGGGTCGATGTCCGTCGAGTTCTCCGGCCAGAGGACGAAGTCGGGGACCGGCAGCTGTCCCGCACGAGCCTGGGCCATGAGCGTGACCGTCTCGGACATGTGGTTGTTGGTCACGGAGCGGGCGCGTCCGAAGGCCTCCAACCCGACGCCGTCGACGTTGCCCTGCACCATGCCGACCGTCACCGTGTCATCCGCTGCAGCCACCGTGGTCGCCGCCCGGGCCACCACTCCCCCGCCGATGGCGAGCACGTACGCGGCTGCGACCACGGCCACCGCGCGGAGCCGCGTGCGACCCGACGTCGTCCGCGCGGTGCGCCAGACCCAGGCCAGGGCTCCCCCGAGAAGTGCGACGAGGAACGAGACCCCCGTCGTCCCCACGTACGGGAAGAGCCCGGCGAGCGGCGAGTCGGCCTGGGTGAACGCCATCCTCGTCCAGCCGAACCCGCCCCACGGGACGCGCGAGTACAGGTACTCCACGAGGACCCACTCCGCCGCCACCCAGAGCGGCCACAGCGGCAGCCGCATCACCAGGGTGGTCAGCAGGCCAACGCCGGCGAACCACAGCGCCCACACGACGACGAGCAGGACGGCCACCGGCACGGCGATGACGTACGTCCACCCGACCGTGAGCGCAAGGAACGCGACGCCGAACAGGTAGCCCGTACGGAACCCCTCGCGCAGCCGTCGTCCGTCGACGAGCACGGTGAGCAGCCCGATCCCGACCACGACCAGGGGCCAGAGGTTGTACGGCTGGAAGGCGAGAGCCGCGACGAGGCCCGCCGCGGCCGCAAGGGCTCGCCGCAGGCCCGGTGAGAGGCGCCTCGTGCTGACCGTGGCGGGGGCCTCCGCGGCTCGTGTCGTCACGCGACGAGAGCGTACCTCAGGCCTCGTCGCGAGCTCCGCCACGGCAGGCGCCCAGGACGGTAGCCTCTCGACCCATGCCGCCTCGCCGCCTGCTGCTGGACACCGCATCCCTGTACTTCCGCGCGTACTTCGGCGTCCCGATGCTGTACGCGGCGGACGGCACCACGCCCGTCAACGCGGTCCGTGGGCTGCTCGACATGATCGCGAAGTTCGTCCGCGAGACCCACCCGGACGAGGTCGCGGCCTGCTGGGACAACGACTGGCGTCCCGAGTGGCGCGTCGCCCTCATCGACTCGTACAAGGCGCATCGCGTCGCTGGAGGCCTTCCGGCTCGTCGCGGCGATCCCCGGCTCCCCGTCGGGGCGGGCGGCAGGGGCGCCGCCTCGGGCGTGGCAGAGATCGCCGACGCAGCGCTCAGCGCCCAGGTGCCGTTGATCGCCGCCGTGCTCCGAGCGGCCGGCATCGCCACCGTGGGCGTGGCCGGGTACGAGGCCGACGACGTGGTGGGCAGCCTGGCGACGAGCGCCCCTGGGCACGTCGACGTGGTGACCGGCGACCGGGACCTGTTCCAGCTGGTCACCGACGACGTCACGGTGCTGTACGTCGCCCGCGGGATCTCGAAGTACGAGACCGTCGACGACGCCTGGCTTGCGACGAGGTCCGGAATCTGCGGCGCCCAGTACGTCGACTACGCCGTCCTCCGGGGCGACCCCTCCGACGGGCTCCCGGGGGTGGGAGGGATCGGTGAGAAGACGGCGGCGAGACTTCTCGCGGAGCACGGCGACCTCGAAGGGATTGCGGAGTCGACGACCCTCTCCCCCGGCATCGCCGCCAAGCTCGGGGCGGCTGCCGACTACATCGGGCGCGCTCGTCAAGTGGTCGCCGTCCGGACCGACCTGGCGCTGACGGCCGACCTCTCCCTGCCCCGCGAGGTCGCGGACCCGGCGGCGTTCGAGACGCTGACCCAGGCCCTCGCGCTCGGGTCGCCGGCCGCCCGCCTTCTGGACGCCATGCACAGCCGGTGAGAGGCTGGACACGTCAGGGAATACCTGCTGCTGCAGCACGGTTTCCGCGTCCATCGAGCGAAGATCCGCTCCCTGCCAGGAAGGGCCGCATCATGAACCTGTCTCGACGTGGTTTCGCCGCTCTCGCCGGCCTCACAGCATTATCGGCCTGCTCCACCTCGAACCCTCTGGCATCGCCCTCGAGCGGTGGTGCGGCCACCGGCAGCACGAGCGGCCCCCTCGTCGTGGGGTCGCAGCAGTACTACTCGAACGAGATCATCGCTGAGCTGTACGCGCAGGTGCTGGAGAAGGCCGGCCTGAAGGTCACCCGCCAGTACCAGATCGGCCAGCGGGAGGTGTACCTGCCCGAGGTCGTCAAGGGCTCGATCGACGTGTTCCCCGAGTACAACGGGAACCTCCTCCAGTACCTCAACAAGTCGGCCTCCGTCACGGACACGGCGTCCGTGCAGGCTGCCCTGTCCAAGGCGCTCCCGCCCGGGCTGCGCGTGCTTGCGCCCGCCGACGCGAGCGACCAGGACACGTACACCACGACGCAGGCGTTCTCCAGCCAGTACGGGGTGACCTCGCTCGCCGACCTCAGCAAGGTCACGAAGAAGCTCACCGTGGCGGCCAACAGCGAGTTCGCCACCCGGCCCTACGGCCCGTCCGGCCTGAAGACGGCCTACGGGGTGGATGTCACCGTCGTGCCGGTCGAGGACTCGGGCGGCCCCCTGACCGTCAAGGCCCTGACGGACGGCAAGGCCGACTTCGCCGACATCTACTCGGCGAGCCCCTCGATCGTCGCCAACAACCTGGTCGTCCTCAAGGACCCCAAGAACCTCATCCTGCCCCAGAACGTCGTTCCCCTCGTCTCCGCGAAGGTGAACGCGACAGCCGCCGACGCGATCACGAAGGTCAACGCTCAGCTGAGCGCGGACGATCTGCGCAAGCTCAACGCGCAGAGCGTCAACGAGCAGAAGAAGTCCGCCGACATCGCGAAGGCATGGCTCAGCTCGAAGGGCCTCATCTGAGGGCGGTCGGTCAGGCAGCGCCGAGCACGTACACCGCTGACCCGGCGGCCCAGGTGGCCGTGGACTCCGGCAGCCTGAGCCGATGGCCGTCGACCGTGAGCGGGATCCGCTCCAGCGGGACCAGGCCGACGGTACGGAACAGGTCCTCGAGGTCGACGAGCGTCGCGTGGTGCAGGTTCGGGGTGTCGTACCAGTCGTACGGCAGCTCCTTCGACATCGGCATCCTGCCCCGGGCGAGCCGGACCCGGTTCAGCCAGTAGCCGAAGTTCGGCATGGACAGGATGACCCGCGGGGCGATCCTGATCATCTCCTGGAGCACGACGTGCGGCCTGTGGAGCGTCTGCAGCGTCCGGGACAGCACGACCACGTCGTACGAGTGGTCGGCGAACTCGGACAGCTGGTGGTCCATGTCGAGCTCGATGACGGAGACGCCAGACCGGATGGCGACGAGGACGGCGTCGCCGTCGATCTCGACGCCCGTCCCCGAGCAGCCCTTCTCCGCCCCGAGATGACTGAGCAGGGATCCCGTGCCGCAGCCCAGGTCGAGGACCCGGGAGCCGGGGGCGACGAGGTCGGCGACGAGGGCCAGGTCCGCGCGGAGCGTCATCGGACCTCCTCCAGCGCACGGTCCAGGTACGCCCGGATCGTCTCGTGGTACGGCTGGATCTCGAGCAGGAACGAGTCGTGGCCGCCCGCCGTCTCGATGTCCCGGTACGTCACGGGGATGCGGGCGTGCTCGAGGTGGCGGACGATCCGGCGTGAGTGCAGCGACGAGAAGCGCCAGTCGGACGTGAAGCTCGTGAGCAGGAACCGCACGTCGGCGGCGGCGGCCGCGTCGGTGGCGTTCGGCCGCGAGAAGGGGTCGTAGTAGTCCATCACCCTCGTCAGGTAGAGGTAGCTGAGCGCGTCGAAACGCTCCAGGAAGGCCTCCCCCTGATGGCGCAGGTAGCTCTCGACGGCGAAGTCGGCCCCGAACCCGTGCTCGAACTCCGCCAGCTGGGGAGTGCGTCCGAACTTGTCGGCCATCGCCTCCTCCGACAGGTAGGTGATGTGCGCCATCATCCGGGCGATCGACAGCCCGCGGTCCGGAAGGGTGCCCTCCGCGACGTACTGGCCGCCGGAGAAGCCCGGGTCACGCGTGATCGCCTCCCGCGCCACCGCGTTGAAAGCGATGTTCTGCGCCGACAGCCGGGACGAGGCCGCGATGACGACGGCATGGCGCATGTCCTCCGGGTGCGTCAGCGCCCACTCGAGGACCTGCATCCCGCCGAGGGAGCCGCCGAACGCCGCGAGCAGCTTCTCGATGCCCAGGTGGGCCAGCAGTGCGCGGTGCACGGTCACGAAGTCGCCCATGTCCAGCAGCGGGAACGTCAGGCCGTACGCCCGGCCGGTGGCCGGGTCGATGGAGGATGGTCCGGTCGTCCCCTGGCACCCGCCCAGCAGGTTGGCGCACACCACGTACAGCCGGTCCGTGTCCAGCGGCCGTCCCGGGCCGATGAGGTTGTCCCACCAGCCCGGCCGCTTCGCCCCTTCGTGGTACCCCGCGGCGTGCGCGTCGCCGGTCAGGGCATGGCAGATGAAGACAGCGTTGTCACGCCCCGGGCTCAGCGTCCCGTACGTCTCGTACGCCACGTCCACGGGCGCGAGTGTCGCGCCGTGAGTGAGGCGTAGCGGCTCGGCCGGGTCGAAGAGACGCGCTGTGCGGGTCTCGACGGTCCCGACCCCCTCGGTCGATGTCACCTGGTCTCAGGCACCCGCCTTCGCGAGCGCCTGGTCGATGTCGGCGACCAGGTCGTCGACGTGCTCGATGCCCACCGAGAGGCGCACCATCTCCGGGGGCACGCCGGCCGCCCGGAGCTCCTCCTCGTTGAGCTGGGAGTGGGTGGTCGAGGCGTTGTGGATCGCCAGCGAGCGGACGTCGCCGATGTTGGCGACGTGGCTGAACAGCTCCAGCGCCCCGATGAACGCCTCGCCGGCCGAGCGGCCCGCCTTCAGGCCGAAGGACACGAGACCCGAGTACCCCTTGCCGGTGAGCACCCGGTCCCCCACCGCCTTGGCCGGGTTCGACTCCAGCCCGGGGTACGTCACCCAGGCCACGGCTTCGTGCCCCTCGAGGTGCTGAGCGATGGCCAGCGCGTTGGTCGAGTGCCGCTCCATGCGCAGCGAGAGCGTCTCGATGCCCTGCAGCGTGAGGAACGAGTTCATGGGCGCCGGTGTGGCCCCCGTGTTGCGGAGCAGGACGGTGCGCGCCCGGATGATGTACGCAGCCGGCCCCGCGGCCTCGGTCCAGACGACGCCGTGGTACGCCGGGTCGGGCGCCGTGATGACGGGGAAGCGGTCGGCGTGCGCCGCCCAGTCGAACTTCCCGGAGTCGACGATGATGCCGCCCAGAGCGGTGCCGTGGCCCCCCATGTACTTCGTCGTCGAGTGCACGACGACGTCGGCGCCGAGCGTGAGCGGCTGCTGCAGGTAGGGGGTCGCGAAGGTGTTGTCGGCGAGCACGATCGCGCCGGCGCCGTGCCCGATCTCGACCAGCCAGGCG
>JACRAA010000305.1 GCA_016213595.1 Actinomycetota bacterium
ACATCCGCCGGGCCCGGAGCTCGTCCTCGGGGAAGGCCTTGCGCACCTCAGCGAGGAAGCGGTCGTTGATCTTGAAGATGATCTCGAGGTGGCGGGGCAGCAGTCTTTCGAGCAGCTCCACCGGCCAGGTCTCCAGGGCTTCCGGCAAGAGGGTGTGACACGTGTACGCGAAGCACTGGCTGGTGATCTCCCACGCGTCGTCCCAGTCGAGCTTCTTCTCGTCGACGAGGATCCGCATCAGCTCCGGCACCGCGATCACGGGGTGGGTGTCGTTGAGCTGGAACATGATCCGCTTCGGCAGGTCGTGGAGGTCGAAGTCCTCCTCCAGCATCTGCTCGATGAAGTCGCGGATCGAGCAGGCGACGAAGAAGTACTGCTGCTGGAGGCGGAGCTCCTTGCCCTGCGGCGTCGAGTCCTCGGGGTAGAGGACCTTGGTGATGTTCTCCGCGAACGTCTGTGCCCGTACGGCCTCCGCGTAGTCGCCCGCGTTGAAGATGGCCAGGTCGAACGCCTTCGTGGCCTGCGAGCTCCACAGGCGCAACGTGTTGACCCGGCCGTTCTGGTAGCCGGGGACCATGTAGTTGTAGGGGACGCCGAGGACGTTCCACGCAGGTACCCACCGGGTGCGAGTCACCCCGGCGTCGTCGTACGTCTCGGTGTGGCCTCCGAAGTCCACCTGGACCGCTGCCTCCGGGTGCGGGAACTCCCAGGGGCCGCCGAGGGAGAGCCACGTGTCGGGCTGCTCGACCTGGCGGCCGTCGACGAACGTCTGACGGAAGATGCCGTACTCGTAGCGGATCCCGTAGCCGATGCAGGGGACGCTCATGGTGGCGAGCGAGTCGATGAAGCAGGCCGCCAGGCGGCCCAGGCCTCCGTTGCCGAGGCCGGGCTCGACCTCCTGCGCACGCAGGGTGGCGATGTCCAGCCCGCAGCTCTCCAGCGCCTTCGCGGCGATGTCCGCCAGGTCGGTCGCGAGGAGGGCGTTGCCGAGCTGCCGCCCGAGCAGGTACTCGGCCGACAGGTACCCGATCGTCTTCGCCTTCGACATGCGGTTGTGGCGCACCGTCTCGAGCCAGCGCGCCATCAGGTAGTGGCGCACGGTCTTGGCCAGAGCCAGGTACTGGTCGTTCACGGTGGAGCCGGACAGGGCGACGCCCTGGCTGCCGTTGAGCTCCCGCAGGAACTCCTTGACGAAGCCGTCGACGGAGTGCGGGGGCGTGGTGACCGGAGCGATGGCGATCGGATGGGTCGGCTGGAAGTGCGGGCCGAGCCGACGCGTCTCGGTGGTGGGCGTCTCGTCGGCGTGAACTTTTGGATCGTTCATGTCGCCCTCGTCAGGGATGGACTCTGCGGTCATTGGGTCACCGTAACGCTGTCTTGTTTGAGTAGCGACATCATCCACGGCCTGTACCCGACGGGTCGAGATGTGAGACAGCTGATGTTCATCGCGTGCTATACGCCCCTGCACCGGCTCCGCTGAGGACATGTCAGGATTGGCTCGTGCACCCGACCTGCCTCGCCACGACCCCTCCCCCACTGACGGCCCTCGCGTGACCGAGACCGGGTCCATGACGTGCTACCGGCACGAGGGAGTGGCCGCGGGCGTGGTGTGCTCACGCTGCAAGCGGCCCATCTGCCCGAGCTGCATGGTCGACGCTGCCGTCGGGTTCCAGTGCCCCGAGTGCACCCGGCAGGGCGCCCGTGACATGCGGCAGGGCGTGCTCCCGTACGGCGGCCGGCCCAGCCGAGACCCTCGCCTCACCTCACTGGTCCTCATCGCCGTCAACGTCGTCGTCTGGCTCCTGGCCAGCAGGGGCTCTCTCGGCGACCGGCTCGGCCTGGTCCCGCGAGGGGTGTGTCTCGCGGCGAACGACCCCACCTCGTACTACCCGGGCGCCCTCCAGAGCAGCTGTGTCAGCAGCGGCGAGAACTGGGTCGCGGGGGTGTCGAGCGGGGCCTGGTGGCAGGTCGTGACGTCGGTCTTCACCCACCTCACGCTGGTGCACCTCGCGGTGAACATGGTGTCGCTGTTCGTGATCGGCCCCATCATCGAGCGGGTCCTCGGTCGCACCCGCTTCCTCGCCTGCTACGCGATCTCCGGCCTCGCCGGGTCGGCGAGCGTGATGTGGCTCACGAGCCCTGAGGCCTCGACGGTCGGTGCGTCCGGCGCGCTGTTCGGGCTGATGGGGGCGCTCCTGCTCCTCGCGTACAAGGCGAAGGGCAACTTCGTCCAGGTCCTCGTCGTCCTCGGCGCCAACGTCGCCTTCACCCTGTTCTACGTGGGCACGATCTCGTGGCAGGGCCACTTCGGCGGTCTTGCCGGTGGGCTCGTGACCGCCTGGGTCATCGCGTACGCGCCGCGGGAGCACCGGCGAGCGGTCCAGCTGTACGGACTGGCCGGCGTCACGCTCGTCATCCTCGCCGCCATCGTGGCGAGGGCCCTCGCACTCGGCGCGAAGGCCCGTCGTGGCTGCCCGGCCCGCCGCTGTGGGGCTGCTGCCCTGCGAACCCGGCGTCTACCGCTTCCGGGAAGCGGGGGGTCGGACCCTGTACATCGGTCGGGCCGGGGACCTGCGTCGTCGGGTCTCCTCCTACTGGGGGGACCTACGGGGGCGGAAGCACCTGCGCCGCATGGTCCCGAAGATCGCCGAGATCGAGGCGCTCGTCTGCTGCTCGGAGCACGAGGCTGCCTGGGTGGAGCGGATGCTGCTGGAGCACCGCATGCCGCGCTGGAACCGCGTCGCCGGCGGTCTGGAGGTACCGGTCCACATCCTGGTCGATGAGGGAACGCCTTGCCTGAGGATCAGCCACGACGAGGTGAAGAGCGAGGGCGTCCGCAGCTACGGGCCGTACCTGGGTGGCACCGCGACGAAGCTGGCCGTCGCCGCGCTGGACCGGGTGTTCTCCCTCGCGTACACCTCCTCTCGTCTCAGCGGTACCGGGCGCGACCTCGCCCGCGTGCGCGGGGCCGTCGCGTCGGACACGGCGACTGCCGT
>JACRAA010000302.1 GCA_016213595.1 Actinomycetota bacterium
GCGGCTGGACGACATCGCCGAGGTCGCGGCCCGTCGGGACACGCCGAACGTCATCGTGGCCACCCTCGGTCCCCGGGGTGCAGCGGTCTGTACGGGTGGCACGGTCACGTTGGTCACCCCGCCGCCCGTCACGGTCATCGACTCGACGGGGGCCGGTGACACGTTCGTCGGAGCCCTGGCCGCGGAGCTCGCCCGGGGGGACGACGTGCTGACAGCGGCGCGGACGGCGGTCGTGGCCGCCTCACTGTCCACGCAGAGTCTCGGAGCAGTGTCCGGAATGCCCCGCCGCGACGAGGTCGTACGCCACGTCGCGGAGTCCAGAAGCCCGGAGCCCGCCTAGGCAGGTCCCGTTCTCACCACCCGGCCGATCTCACCGGCCACAGTCCACAAGGAGAAATGCCACACATGAAGCGCCAACTGAAGCTGGGCCTGGCGGCCTTGTCCGCCCTCGCCCTCGCCCTCACGGGCTGCTCCTCGTCGAGCAGCACGGGGAGCCCGTCCGCGAGCGCCAGCGGTGGCTCCGGGGGGAAGCTGTCCGTCGTGAGCGTCATCAACGGGACGCTGGGCGACGCCAGCTTCTTCGACAGTGCCGAGACCGGCATGAGCAAGCTCAAGGCTGAGGGCCACAAGACCCAGACGATCCAGTCGGACGCC
Source organism: Actinomycetota bacterium (assembly GCA_016213595.1). Lineage (GTDB taxonomy): Bacteria > Actinomycetota > Actinomycetes > Propionibacteriales > Propionibacteriaceae > Fen-668. The sequence continues at coordinate 655 of JACRAA010000302.1, forward strand.
AACAACCAGACGTCGTGGAAGCAGAACACGGAGTCCGTCTCCGGCAAGTGGGACCTCGTCGTGGTCGGCACCTCGCAGATGGTCGACATCCTCAAGGAGATCGCACCGAAGTACCCGAACCAGAAGTACCTCATCTACGACGACGTCGTCACGGCCCCCAACGTGGCGTCCATCACGTTCAAGCAGAACGAGGGCTCGTACCTCGCCGGCGTGCTCGCGGCTCTCGCGACGACGAACAAGGACAAGTTCCCGAAGGCCTCGGGCTCCAAGGTCATCGGCCTCGTCGGCGGCATGGACATCCCGATCATCAACGACTTCGTCGTCGGCTTCAAGAAGGGTGCGGAGACCGTCGACCCGTCCATCCAGGTCAAGGTCGGCTACGTCGGCAACTTCACCGACTCCGACAAGGGCTACTCCATCGCCAAGTCGATGTTCGAGCAGGACAAGGCCGACGTCGTGTACCAGGTGGCGGGTGGCGCAGGTGCCGGCGTGCTGAAGGCCGCGAAGGACACCGGGCGCTACGCGATCGGGGTGGACTCGAACCAGAACAAGCTGTACCAGGGCTTCATCCTGGCCTCCATGCTGAAGAACGTGGGCGACGGCATCCACACCGCCGTGCTCGCCGCGGACCAGGGCAAGCTCGACTACGGCAAGACCACGTCGTACGGCCTGAAGAACGGCGGCGTCGGCCTCACCTTCGCCGACAACGGCAACATCGTCCCGTCGGACATGCAGACGAAGGTCAACGACTACGCCCAGCAGGTCTCGGACGGCAAGATCACCGTTCCTACCACGGTCAGCTGACCATCACGTGCATGATGTGGGGGCCGGGCTTCGGCCCGGCCCCTGGCATCTGTCCTGAGCCCATCGAGGGAGCCTCATGACTGCTCCGCTGCTCCAGCTGCGCCACGTCACCAAGACGTTCGGCCCGCTGGTCGCGAACGACAACGTCGACCTGGACGTCTATCCGGGCCTCGTCCATGCGCTGGTCGGGGAGAACGGCGCCGGGAAGACGACGCTGATGTCGATGATCAACGGCACCGGTGCGCCGGACTCCGGCACGATCGTCTACGACGGCAAGGAGGTGTCCATCACCTCGCCGCAGCAGGCTGCGGCCCTCGGCATCGGCATGGTGTTCCAGCACTTCAAGCTCGTCGGGTCCCTCACCGTCGCGGCCAACGTCTTCCTGGGTCGCGAGATCACGAAGAACGGCCAGCTCGACACCGAGGCCATGGAGGCCGAGGTCCGCAGGCTGTCCGCCCGGTTCGGCCTCGCGGTCGACCCCACCGAGACCACCTCGGACCTGAGCGTGGGCGAGCTCCAGCGCGTGGAGGTCCTCAAGGCCCTCTCCCACGAGACGCGCCTCCTGATCCTCGACGAGCCGACCGCAGTGCTCACGCCGTCGGAGACCGACGACATGTTCCTCGTCATCCGCGAGCTGGCGAAGGCCGGCGTCGCCGTCATCTTCATCTCCCACAAGCTCGACGAGGTGCTCGCCATCGCCGACGAGGTCACCGTCATCCGCGACGGCCGGGTCATCGACACCGTCCCGGCGGCCGGCCTCACGAAGGGGCGGATCGCCACGATGATGGTGGGCCGCGAGGTGCTGCTGCGCATCGAGCACTCGCCGTCCCACCCCGCAGACACGGTGCTCGACGTGAAGGACCTCACGGTCGTCGACGACCGCGGCGTCACGGCGCTCGACCACGTGAGCCTGTCCGTACGCGCGGGTGAGATCGTGGGCATCGCCGGCGTGGACGGCAACGGCCAGTCGGAGCTGCTCGAGGCCATCGCCGGTCTCGACAAGCCGTCGTACGGCACGGTCGCCGTGAAGGGCACGGACGTCACCAGGGCCTCGATCGCGGCGCGCCGCGCCGCCGGGCTCGCGTACATCCCCGACGACCGTCACCACGTCGGTACGGCCCCGCGGATGTCCGTCGCCGACAACGTCGGCGCGACCCACCTCTCCCCGCCCGTCGCCCGGAACGGGTGGCTCAGCAGGAGCGGGATCACGGACTTCGCAGCCCGCCTCATCAAGACGTTCGACATCCGCGGAGCCTCCCCCGCGACCCCAGTCGGGTCCCTGTCCGGCGGCAACATGCAGAAGGTCGTCATCGCGCGCGAGTTCGAGTCCGACCCGGCGCTGCTCGTCGTGTCCCAGCCGACCCGCGGCGTCGACGTCGGAGCCATGGAGTTCGTCCACCGCGCCCTCGTCGGCGCACGGGACCGCGGCGCGGCCGTGCTGCTGGTGTCCGCCGACCTCAATGAGGTCATGAGCCTGTCCGACCGGCTGCTCGTCATCCACCGCGGCCGGATCGTCGACGAGTTCACCCACGACACCATGTCCGAGATCGCCGTCGGCCTCGCCATGGGCGGGCAGGCAGCCGACGAGCAGGCCGTCGCGGAGGCCCACGCCCTGCACGAGGAGAAGGCCGAGCTGGTCTCCACGGACCTCGACGGCGACGGCATCCCCGACGAGCTCCAGAAGCCGGCGCCCCGCCCGGTGGGCGCAGGGACCGAGGCCCGGTCGTCCGGCGGCTCGGCACCGGAGACGCTCGAGCCCGACGCACCGCCGCTCGAGGACGCTCTTCCGAGCCGGGCGACGGGCAACTTCGTCATCAAGACGATCTTCACCAACGCGGCCCAGCCGATCATCGCCGTCATCGCAGCTCTCGTCGTGGGCGCGATCATCATCGCGCTGCTGGGCAAGAACCCCGCTGCGGCCTACTCGGAGCTGTTCTTCTCGCCGCTGACGACGCCGTACGGGATCGGCGCGCTCCTGGCCCACACCGTGCAGCTGCTGATCCTGTCGGCGGCCGTCATCGTGAGCTTCCGCGCCGGCTTCTTCAACATCGGCGGCGAGGGCCAGCTCTACGTCGGCGCGCTCGCCGGGGCGCTGACCGGGATCGCGCTGAAGAGCTCGTCCCTGCCGAGCATCGTCGTCATCCTCATCGTGCTGCTGGTCGCCAGCGTCGTCGGCGGCCTGTGGGGCTGGATCCCGGGCGCACTGCTCGCCTTCTGGAAAGTCAACATCATCGTGACGACGCTCATGATGAGCTCGATCGCGACGTTGCTCACCCAGTACCTCGTGACGGGGCCGTTCGTCGACAAGACGTACGGCTCGGTGGGCTCGAAGAAGCTGGGCCCCAACGCGTTGCTGCCCGTCTTCAACCCCGAGTACAGCCTCACGCCCGACATCATCATCGCGATCGTCATCGTCATCGTCCTCGGTCTCGTCCTGACCCGGTCCGTCTGGGGCCTGAAGGTTCGCGAGCTCGGTGAGATGAACCGCTTCGCCGAGTACACCGGCGTGAACCCGCGCACCATGAGCATGCAGGTCATGACCCTCTCGGGAGCCGTCGCGGGCCTGTCCGGGGCCCTGTACGTCATCGGGCCGAACTCCACGGCACGGTTCGTCCAGACGTTCTCGCCCGCGTACGGGTTCACCGCCCTGACCGTCGCGCTGCTCGCCCGGCTCAACCCGTGGGTCGCGATCCTCGCGTCGTTGTTCTACGCCGACATGATCGCCGGCTCGTCGTCGATGCAGGCGAACGCCGACGTGCCGAAGCCTCTGGTCGACGTCATCCTCGGCCTCATCGTGCTCATGATCACGGCGTCGTTCGCGTGGAACTGGTCGCGACGCAGGAGGAACGTCAAGAACGTCGTGCCCGTGCCCGACGAGTCCGTCGCGAAAGAAGGGATCGTGAAGTGAACAACGTCCTTCACACGGTCTTCAGCGTCGCGCTCATCGCGGCCACGCTGACCTACCTCACACCGATCCTGTTCGCCTCCATCGGAGGCGCCATCACCCAGCAGGGCGACATCCTGAACATCGGTCTCGAGGGCATGATGCTCATCGGCGCCTTCTCCGCGATCGCCGTCGGCGCAGCAGCCAACAACCCCCTCGTCGGCGTCCTGGCGGCGGTGGTGTCGTCGCTGCTCCTCAGCGCGATCTACGCCGTGTTCACGCTCTGGCTGAAAGCCGACTTCATCGTCGTCGGCATAGGTGTGAACATGCTCGCCGCGGGCGCGAGCGTGTTCGCCCTGCAGCTGCTGTACGGGAACCCCGGCGGCACCCCGCAGGGAGTGCACTCGTCGCTGCCGAAGTTCACCATCCCGGTGCTCGGCCAGCAGACACCGCTCGTCTACATCGCCCTGCTGTGCGTGCCGCTGTACGCGTTCCTGCTGTACCGCACCCGTTACGGCGTCCACCTGAGGGCCGTCGGGCAGGACCTGCCGGCGGCGATCGCGGCCGGGATCAACGCGACGCGCGTCAAGCTCATCTCGATCCTGCTCTGCGGCACCCTGACCGGCCTGGCCGGCGCGCAGCTGTCCATGGCCAACCTCGGCTCGTTCAACCAGAACATGTCGAGCGGACGGGGCTTCATCGCCGTCGCGGCGCTGACGTTCGGACGGGCCAAGCCTGTACCGACGCTGGTCGCGGCCGTGATCTTCGGCCTCGCGGACGCGATGGCGGACCGGCTGGGCGTCGCGGGCATCAACTCGAACCTGGCCAAGATGGCTCCGTACATCATCACGATCATCGCGCTGACCCTCGCATCGATGGACCTGTTCGCGAGGCGGCGCAAGGCTGTCGCGCTCAAGACTGCGTAAGGAGCACGAGTGGCCATCCCGGTCATCATCGACACCGACCCGGGCATCGACGACGCGATAGCGCTCGCGCTCGCGTGCGCCAGCCCTGAGATCGACCTCCTCGGTGTGACGACCGTCGGCGGGAACACCGGCATCGAGAACACGACGGGGAACGCACTGCGGCTCCTCCACCTGTTCGGCCGGGACGACGTGCCCGTCGGTGCCGGCGCGGCACGGGCCCTGACGTTCGAGGCCGACCTCGGCGACCCGTCCATCCACGGACAGGGCGGGCTCGGTGGGGTGGAGCTTCCGCTCCCCGAACGGGGAGCCGACCCGCGGGGCGCGCTCGGGCTCCTCGTGGACCTCGTCGAGAGCCATCCCGACCCGGTCACGCTGGTCGCGATCGGGCCCCTGACGAACGTCGCCCTGTTCGCCGCGACCCGGCCCGACCTGTACGGGAGGCTCGAGCGGCTCGTCATCATGGGCGGCGGCGTCCACATCACCGGCAACCACACCCCGACGGCGGAGTTCAACATCTGGTTCGACCCGGAGGCGGCGGCGCGCGTCTTCGCCGCCGGCGTCGACGTGACGATGGTGGGGCTCGACGTCACGCACAAGGCGATGTTCGCCGGTACGGACTGGGCACCGCTGCGTACGCCGGACAGTGGCGCCGTGGCGAAGGCGGTCACGGGGATGGTCGACTTCTACGGCTCGTTCTACCTGTCCCAGAACGGTTCCGACGCCACTGCCCAGCACGACTCGCTGGCCGACGCGGAGGTCATCGCGCCCGACCTCGTCCTTACCCCTCACTTCTGGACGGGCGTCGAGACCGCAGGCACGCTCACCCGCGGGATGACGGTCGCCGACCTCACGGGCGTCTGGAAGCGGGAGCCGAACTCGCACGTCGCGCTCGACGTCGACGTGCCCGCGTTCATCGACCTCCTCGTCGGCCGCATCGCCGAGCTGGACGCCAGGCTGCACTGACGGCCTGTCACCGGAAGGCACCCGGCTGTGAGCGGGCCTGGCGTCAGCTGACACCTCGCGCCGCGGCCACCCGTGCGAGCACCTCGAGCAGGGCCTCGGCCGACGCCTCCCAGGAGTAGTGGCCGGCACGCTCGAGGGAGGCCGTGGATCGGACCGCCCACTCCCCCGGCGCGTCCAGGGCGCGAACGCGGGCGGCGAAGGCGGAAGGGTCGTCGACCCGGAAGTACAGGGCCGCCTCGCCCCCGACCTCCTTGAACACGGGGATGTCGCTGACGACGACGGGCGTGCCGCGTGACATCGACTCGACGAGGGGGATCCCGAAGCCCTCGTTCCTCGAGGCGTGGACGAGGGCGGTCGCGCTGTCGAGAGCGGCGACGTACTCCTCGTCGCTCACGCGCCCGCCGAAGACGAGCGAGCCGGGCGGTGCGAGAGCCGAGAGGCGGTCCCGCACGTCCTGGCCGGCATTGCCCAGCAGCAGCAGCGTGTAGCCGGGCAGGTGGTGCATGCCGAGCGCGAGGGTCTCCACGTTCTTGTACGGCATGTAGGAGCCCATGTAGACGAGCGTCCGGCTGTCCGGCACCGTCCGGGGACGAACCGTACCGAGGGGGTCGGCCGCGTTGCTCACCACGGAGACCCGGCGCCGGGTGAGCCCGTGCGCCGCGATGAGGCCCTTGGTGGTGTACGAGACGGTCACGACCTCGTCGGCGCTGTTGAGCAGCAGACGCTGCGGCCACCACGCGAGGTGGTACAGCCGCCAGATGAGACGTACCACCGGCGGCAGGTCTCGGGGCGGCGTGCGGTTCACGTAGTAGATGAGGTCGTGGACGGTGTTGACGAAGCCGTACCGGCGACCCAGTGCGCCCATCGTCTGCATCGGCGTCCACACCACGTCCGGGTGGAGCCGGTTGACCTGCCGGGCCACGAGGGGCTCGAGCAGCGACGTCGGCGGCTCGATCTTGGCCCACGGCAGGTCGGGCAGCATGGCGAGCTGGCGCTCGTCGTGGATGAGCATCGTGACCGGGTGGAGTCGGGCGAGGGCCTCCGTGACCCGCGCGCTGTACCGGCTGATGCCGTCGTGACGTCCGATCCGTACGTAGCGGCAGTCGACGACGATCTTCACGCCTGAGCCCCCAGGAAGTCGCGGATCGCGGCGGCGGCCTCGCCCGGCCTCTCGTAGTGGATGAGGTGACCGACGCCGTGCAGGACGACCAGCCTCGCGTCCGGGAGCAGCTCCGCGAGGCGTCGCGCACCCTCGAGCGGAGCGATGCTGTCGACGTCGCCGGCGACGATCAGCGTCGGCATCGTGAGCGCCGGGGCCGCGGCGATGACGTTCGTCGACATCGACGCGTCGTACCCCTCGGCCAGGGTCGCCGGGTCGCTGAACCGCCCGAAGTACCGCCCGTGCTCCTCGTGGATCCAGCGCCGGAGCCGGCGGTCCCTGGTCCGGGCGAGCATGAGGCTCATCCCGTACGTCGTGAGCCGGTTGCCGAGCCAGACGTGAGCCGCGCGCTCGGGAAGGGCGCGCCCGATCCGGAAGTACAGGCGGGTGAGCGGGAGGACGATGCGCCCGGCACCCGACATCGCGTCGACGGCGATGGGGTTCACGAGGATGAGGCGCGGTGACGGCACTCCGGCGGCGAGCGCGTGGCTGACGACGATGGACCCGAACGAGTGGCCGAGCAGCGTCGTCCCGGTCAGCCCGAGCGCGTCCAAGAAGGCGGCCAGCCACGCCACGTACCCGTCGATGGAATGCGTACGGGACGTAGCCGTCGAGACGCCGAAGCCGGGCAGGTCGGGTGAGACGACGTGGAGCCCCGGCAGGTACGACACGATCGGCTCGAGCCCGTGATGGTCGCCGCGGTAGCCGTGGACGAGGACGAGGTCGACCGGCCGGTCGTGAGGGCCGTACTCCCAGTAGCGGGTCGTCGAGCCGAGCACCTCCACGGCCGCCTCCCGTACCGGGATGGCGGCGAGCGCGGCGGCGTACGGAGAGGGCACAGGCATCGCTGGAGAGTCTAGGGCGCGACCTTCGCGCTCGGAGCGTTGGTGCGAGGATGACGACAGGGGATGACGACAGAGGATGACGACAGGGGAAGGAGGACCTCGTGGTGCACGTGTCGGAGGAGGTCCGCGATGCGCTGGCGGAGGGCCGTCCCGTCGTCGCGCTGGAGTCGACGATCATCACCCATGGCCTGCCCAGGCCGCGGAACCTGTACGTCGCGATGGCTGCAGAGGACGTCCTGCGCCGTCAGGGGGTGACGCCGGCGACGGTCGGTGTGGTGCACGGGCGAGTCACGGTCGGCCTCAGTGAGGACGAGCTCCACGACCTGAGCCTCGACGACCTGGCCGTCAAGTGCTCCATCCGTGACCTGCCCATGGCGGTGGCGCGGGGGGCAAGCGGCGGTACCACGGTGGCTGCGACCGCGTTCCTCGCCCGGAAGACGGGCATCACGGTCTTTCCCACGGGCGGTCTCGGGGGCGTGCACCGTGGCGCCGCGCAGACGTACGACGAGTCCGCCGACCTCGTCGCCCTGTCCAGGATCCCGGTCGTCATGGTGTCAGCCGGCGTGAAGTCGATCCTCGACATCGGCGCGACGCTGGAGCGGCTCGAGACGCTCAACGTCGCCGTGCTCAGCTACGGCACCTCGGCGTTCCCGGGCTTCTACATCGCCGACTCGGGCTTCTCCGCGCCGTTCCGGGTCGACAGTCCCGCTGAGGTCACGGCCGTCGCCCACGCCCGGGACGAACTGGGGATCGAGGCCGCTGTGCTCGTGGCTCGGCCCGTACCGCTGGAGCACCAGCTCGACGCCGGTCTCCACGCGCGCGTCCTCGCTGAGGCCCTCACCGCTGCGGACGCCGAGGGCGTCCACGGCCACGACGTGACGCCGTTCCTGCTGGACTACTTCCACACCGCGACCCACGGCGCCTCGGAGGCGACCAACGTCGAGATCTACCTCGGCAACGTGGAGCTCGGCGGCGAGATCGCCGCCGCCTGGTGACCGGCACCCTCGGCACGCTGGGCGACCTCGTCGAGGACATCGTCGTCGGGCTCCGGGAGCCCCTGGAGATCGGTACGGACGCCGCCGGCGACATCGTACGGACGCGGGGCGGCAGTGCGGCGAACGTGGCCGCGGCGGCCGCCCAGCTCGGGCAGGTCCCCGCGCGCTACCTCGGGTGCGTCGGCGCCGACACCGCGGGGGATGCGCTCGTGGCAGGGCTCACGCTGCTCGGCGTGGAGGTACGTGTCCAGCGGCGTGGCTGTACGGGCGCGATCGTCATCCTCGTCGAACCGGGCGGCGAGCGGACGATGGTGCCGAACCGGGGGGCCGCCGTGCTTCTCGAGACGGTCGCGGACGACTGGCTCGACGGCCTCGCGATGCTGCACGTACCCGCGTACTCGCTCTGTGAGGAGCCGCTCGCGACCTCGGCGCTCGATGCGCTCCGGCGAGCCCGCGCCCGTGGGACGGCC
>JACRAA010000311.1 GCA_016213595.1 Actinomycetota bacterium
CCAGGAGATCTCCGACCTACTCGGCCAGGTCCGGATCGGGCGACGCACTCACCGCGGCAATGGAGGCGGCTACCAGGGCGACGACATCGCGATCCTGCGGCCCGAGGAGGTCCGCCAGCTCCCCGAACGGCGGGCCCTGGTGATCGCCGAGAACGGCAAGCCGATCATCGCCAAGCTCCACCGCTGCGTGGAGGGCAAGGCCGGCGAGCGGCTGCTGGCCGACCAGCGGGCGCTGCGCGCGCGGCTCACCAACGACCGCCGCATGGTCATCACCCCCGAGGCCCGGGCGACCGCCGCGCTCGTCGAGGCGCGCCGTCTCGGCTTCGTCGACGACGACACCGAACCGACAAGGAGTGAGCTGTGACGACCGAACAGGCCCGACGGGCCGCGCCCAGTCCGATGGTGTTCCCGTTCCCCGTGCCTGTGGAGCAGGTCCGGTTGGCCTACCGCGAGCTCCACATTGCCATCAACGGCACCGAGGAGGAGAAGAAGGCTCTGGGCCACCACGCCCTGCTGCCGCGGCCCTGGGAGCCGGCTACGTGCCTGGACCCCGAGCTGCGGTACCAGCTGTGGGAGTGGCTCGAGGACGTCGTGGCCTGGCTCAACCGCGAGTACGCCTGGGACGTCTCCGGGCTCATCCCCAGCTGCTGGCCCCTGCACCCGCACCTGGTCCACGAGATCGCGGTGCTGGCCGACCAGCGCCGCCGCGCTGGGCTGGCCATGACCAGCGACGCGCTCGAGGAGTGGCACCGCTACTGCCTGCCCGCCTTCACCGACCGCATGCGCAACCGGCTGCGGGCCCACTGCGACGACGAGCACAAGAGTTGGCCGGCCAAGCCGCGACACAACGAGCACCTGGGCGAGGCCAGCACCCAGCGGCGTGAGAACGCCTTCGCCCGCGACGTCGACGCGCTGCCCGCCAACCGACGGGCCTATGAGCAGCCCGAACCGGTCGGTCGACCGCGCTTGGTCGAGGTCGACCTGGACACCGGTGAGATCAAGGACGACCTGCTCGGTGCGCAGCCGCGCACCCGTACTGAGAAGGAGCCGCGCGACTAGTCAAGCGATCCATTGATTCTACTGATCAATTCGCCTTGATTTGGTCTTTGTGTTACTGGCCACGGGATCGTTAGCGTCTTACGACGGAGCCACTATGCGCAATCGAAATTCGCAGCGAAAGGGCTCCAGCGGGCACGACCAAGCATTCGACGAGGGCGAGGAAAAGATGACAATCGGCGAGACGGTCTCTGACGGTGCGCTCACCGAACTGAGTCGGTGGAGTGATCGCGTCCTGGAGGACCGGGTTCATCGAACCCTCTACACCGATCCGGCCGTGTTCGAGGAGGAGATCGTCAAGGTCTTCGGCGGACAGTCGTGGGTCTACCTGGCCCACGAGTCTCAGTTGCCGAAGCCCCACTCCTATCTCTCAGTGCGGATGGGCCAGCGGCCGCTGCTCCTGACACGAGACCGCAACGGCGCCCTCCACGGCATCTTCAACCGATGCACACACCGTGGCGCGACCATCTGCCGCGACGAGGCCGGGGTTGCCAAGAGCTTCCAGTGCCCGTACCACGGATGGACGTTCCGCAACACCGGGGAGCTGGTCGGCGCGCCGTGGCCCGAGGGCTATGGGATGGACTTCGACAAGTCGCAGTTCGGCCTGCTCAAGGTCAATCGGATCGAGACCTACCGTGGTTTCATCTTCGGCACCCTCAACGAGGACGCCCCCTCGGTGCCCGATTGGCTTGGACCGGCCACCACGTGGCTCGACTACTGGATCGACCGAGCGCCCGACGGCGAGGTCTTCGTCCGCAGCGCGGCCTACCGGATGGGGTACCGCGGCAACTGGAAGTTGGCCTACGACAACGCCGGCGACGGCTACCACCCGTCTTTCTCGCATCGGTCGCTGCTGGAGATGGCTTCACGCATGGGCGATTCCAAGGACATGTCCTACTTCGGTCGCACCCCAGACGACGGACCGATGCGTTCCTACTCGCTTGGCAACGGGCACAGTGTCATCGACCAGCGGCCCGCCCACGAGGGAGGTTTCTGGGTCAACCAGCGCCCCCAGCCGGGACGGGAGAGGTTCGAGGAAGAGATCCGCGCCAAGTACCCCGAGCGCGCCGACGAGCTCCTGGACCTGTGCGTGGGCGCCCAGATCAACCTCAGCATCTTCCCGAATCTGCTCATCATCGGGAACCAGATCCAGGTGATCGAACCACTCGCCGTCGCCCAGACCCAGCTCATCTGGCACGCCACCTCGATCGGAGGTGTCCCCGAAGAGGTCAACACGGTCCGGATGCGAACCCAGGAAGACTTTCCCGCCTTCGGCGAGCCCGACGATCAAGCCAACTTCGAGGAGGTACAGCGGGGCCTCGGTGTCGTCGAAGAGGAGTGGATTTTGATGAATCGCGGTCTTGGAACTGGCTGGCAGTCCGCCCCGGAGGACGGCGTGGTCTCGACCGCCGTCACTGACGAGCTGCACATGCGCAGCTACTACGTGGAATGGATCAAGCGCATGGACGGAGACCAGGCATGAATACCTCATCGATCCCGGCCCAGTACGCCGACACCTCGTCCTTCTCGTATCACGTCGACGCTGCCTTCTACGACCGCCTGGATCACTACCGCGACAGCTTCGGCGAAGACTGGCCGGCCCCAGACGCGGCGACCCTCGCTGACGTCACGGCGTTCCTGATTCGAGAAGCACGTGTGATCGACGAGGGGCGGTTCAACGACTGGCTGGACCTCTTCACCGACGACTGCCTGTAC
>JACRAA010000312.1 GCA_016213595.1 Actinomycetota bacterium
ACCACCGGGGCCGCGGGGCCCGCCTGGACGAGAGAGTCGCGCCACCCGCGGCCGAGGGACTTGATCTCGTGGTGACGGTCCATCTGGTCACGCGAGAAGTTCAGCAGGACGAGCACGGCCGGGCGGCCGAGCCGTACGACGTCCGGAACCACCCTCTCGTCTGTCTCGAGGATCGCGATGTCGCGGCCAGGGGCGACGGCCAGCGCAGAGGCGATGCCGTAGTGGAGGTTGGCGCCGTCCGCGTTCGTGACGACGCGACCGGGCCCGACCGCGGACCGTACGGCCGCTGCCAGCAGGTGCGTGGTAGTCGTCTTGCCGTTCGTGCCTGAGACGCTCGCGATCGTGTGGCCCGGCAGCAGGTTGGCGAGCGCGTCGGGCGCCACCTTCATGAGCAGCTGGCCACGGATCGAGGCACCGGAGCCGCGACGCGCGAGCCGGGAAGCGGTCCCTGCGAGGCTGCCCGCGGCGAGGGCCACAGCCAGCCGTGCCCTCACGAGTGCCGGCGGCCGGTGAGGGCTGCGGGGGATCGAGAGGTCGACGGCCATGGACGCCATTCTTGCCCATGGCCTCGAGGAGGTTGGACCCCGTCCGTGTGTCGGAGAGTCCTGAGATGCTCGGTGGGGTGAGTAACGGGGCTCGAACCCGCGACATCCTGGACCACAACCAGACGCTCTACCAGCTGAGCTATACCCACCACGCCACACCGCGCTGCGCCTTCAGGTCTGTCGTGATGACTGACCCGGAAGGGCGAAGCACAGCCTAGCCGAGGCACCGCGTCTCTGACCAACCGACGTCGTCGCCGATGGTCATCAGATCGAAAGCTCGCGTCAGGCCAGCGAGCCCTGGTGACGGGCCGCGATCTCGAGGAGGGTGTCGCGCTCCGGGCCGGGCTGGGGCACGAGCATCGCCTCGCGGTAGTAGCGCAGCTCCTCGATCGACTCCCGGATGTCGGCGAGCGCACGGTGGTTGCCGGACTTGGCAGGAGCCGTGTAGTAGATCCGCGGGTACCAGCGCTTGGCCAGCTCCTTGAGGCTCGAGACGTCGACGTTGCGGTAGTGGACGTGAGCCTCCAGGGCCGGCATGTCGCGGGCGAGGAACGCACGGTCGGTACCGATCGTGTTGCCGGCCAGGGGCGCCTTGCGGACCTCCGGGACGTACGTCCGGATGTACGCGAGCGCCTCGGCTTCCGCCTCGGCGAGCGTGGCGCCCTCGGAGAGGAGGTCGAGGAGACCCGAGCTGCGGTGCATGGAGGTGACGAACTCGCCCATCTGTGCCAGCGCCTCGGCCGGCGGCTTCACGACGATGTCGACACCCTCGCCCAGCACGTTGAGCTCACCGTCAGTCACTAGGACCGCGAGCTCGATGAGGGCGTCGACGCCGAGGTCCAGGCCGGTCATCTCGCAGTCGATCCATACCAGGTTGTCCACCGGGGCAGCCTAACGGCTCGGACCTCAGGCAGGGATTCGGCGGGGGATCCAACGCATCAGCCAGCCGGCGCCGCCCCACGCCAGGACGCCCACGACCACTGACGCTCCGCCCAGCGTGGACAGGGTGGCGACGGCGGCGATGGCCAGCGGCCCGAGCGCGTTGCCGGTGTCGGAGATCAGGCGCCAGCCCGCGAGGAACTTCGTACGTCCCACCGCGGGGGACGCGTCGGAGCCGAGCGTCATGACCACACCCGACGAGATCCCGTTCCCCAGACCCAGGAGACACGCGACGGCGATGATGGAGCCCACGTCCTGCGCGAGCGGAAGGATCGCCATCCCGACGCCCATGACGAGCATGGCCGGCGCCGCCACCCACACCCGGCCGAACCGGTCCATCAACGACCCGCCGAAGAAGAACAGCGCGACATCGAAGGCCATGGAGATCGAGTAGACGAGGCTCGTCGCCGCCGGGGAGAAGCCGTGCGCCTCGCACCAGAGCGGGATGATGGCCTGCCGCGCAGACCGCGTCAGCATGATGACGAGTGCGCCGACGCCCTGGGTGAGGAGGATGCCGAGGCTGTCGCGGAGCACCGTGAACATCGGGGCGCTCTGGATGGCGTTCTCGCCGTGCGCCTCGCTCGGCAGGTCCGGCAGTGTCAGCGTGACGATCGCGGCGAGCAGGCTCATGCCGGCGGCGAACAGGTACGCCTTCGGCAGCCCGAAGGTCGCGACCACCGCTGCGCCGATGAGCGGCCCGACCAGGCCTCCGACGCGGAAGACGCCGCCGAGGGAGGAGAGGGCGCGGGCGCGGTACTGGAGAGGGATGGCGACGGTGAGGTACGTCTGGCGCGCGAGCCCGAAGACAGCGCCGGTGATGCCGGTCAGGAACGTGGCGATGGCAAGGTGCAGGAGGCTGTGCGTGAACGAGACGGACGACAGCACCACCACGTCGATGAGGCAGGCCACGACGATCGACCACTTCTCGCCGAGCCGTTCGGCCACCCAGCCCGCAGGCAGGTCAGCGAGGAGCTGACCGATGCCGAGCAGACCGGTGATGAGTGCGGCGGTGCCGGCCGAGGCTCCCCGGTCGATCGCGCTGAGGGCGACCAGCGGCGTGACCGCGCCGTACCCGATGGACGCCAGTGCGGTCGGTCCGTACGCCGCTACGGCGATCGTCTTCCATGAGAAGGGGGCCGCGGCAGTCACTCGGGCGAAACTACTCGCTGGAGCCCTAGAATCTTGCCAAGTCTCGCCCCCGTAGCTCAGCTGGATAGAGCGGCGGCCTTCTAATCCGCGGGTCGGAGGTTCGAGTCCTCCCGGGGGCGCCGCCGACGACGGATCTGAGCTCGGCCAAGGACACCTGGAGGAACACATGGACGAGAAGCCTGACGAGGCGGACCTCGGGGGCGACCGAGCCTGCTGGCTGGACGAGGTGTGCCCCTCCTGCGGCGGCATCGACGGGCACCGAGAGGGCTGCGAGGCGGCCGAGGTAACGCGTGAGGTCGGGTCTGCCGACCAGCGTGGACGGGTGGCGAAGGACAACGAGCCGTCGACCGTCCCCCCGTACGTGTCGAGGCTCACCGGCGGTACGAGGTTGACGATGCCGCCCGTCGATCCTGACCGCCGGGACGCCTGAGCGGATGGTGGTGCAGCAGAAGGCTGCGCGTGGCCGGTGGGCGATGCGCGACTACCCCCTGGTCGCGTGGCTTCTCGCCGCACTGTGCGTCGCGGTCGTTCATCGCTGGCTCGAGGAGTCGGACTGGCTCCTGCTGCACATGGTCCTGCTGGGCGCTCTCACCCAGGCGATCGTCGTCTGGAGCTGGCACTTCGCCCAGGCCGTGCTTCACGCAGGAGACGCACCCGGCGGGCGGCGACACCAGACCTGGCGGCTCGCCCTGCTCAACGTCGGCGCGGTCCTCGTCGTGGTCGGGGTTCCCACCCGTGTCTGGGTGGTCACACTCGTGGGCGGCACCGTCGTCGCGACAGCGACGACCTGGCACGGCTGGGCGCTCTGGCGCATGCTCCGCCGCTCGCTGCCCGCCCGGTTCCGGGTGAGCGTGCACTACTACCTCGGGTCGGCGGCGTCCCTGGTGCTCGGTGCGGGGCTGGGGACATGGCTCGCGTACCTCCCGGACGGCCCGCTGCACGGGCGCGTGCTCGTCGCTCACGCGCTGACGAACGTGCTCGGCTGGGTCGGGCTGACGCTCACGGGAACGCTTCTCACGCTGTGGCCCACGATGCTGCGGACCCGGATGGACGACCGAGCGGAGCCTTGGACGAGGAGGGTCCTCCCGATCTTCGGGGCTGCCATCCTCGTCGCCGTGGCCGGCGCGCTGCTGGGCTGGTCCTGGCTCGCTGCCACTGGTGTCGCCTGCTACCTCGTCGGGCTCGCCCTGTTCGGGCGAGGGCTCTGGGCGCCCGTACGGCGTCGCCCGCCGTCCGAGTTCGCCCCGGCGTCGGTCGGGGCCGGACTGGTCTGGCTCACGGTGGCCGTCGCCTGGGTCGCCTGGGACCTCGCCCGCTCGTCGGACTGGTCGCTCATCCATGAGGAGCTCCTGTCGCCGGCGGCCGCCCTGACCATCGGGCTGCTCCAGGTCCTCCTCGGCGCCTCGTCCTACCTGCTGCCGTCCGTCCTCGGCGGGGGTCCGTCGGTAGTCCGGGCCGGACAGGCGTGGCTGAACCGGTGGTGGCTCGCACGGGTCGCCGTACTCAACCTCACCGCCGTCCTCTGGCTCGCACCGACACCGTGGCCGGTCAAGGTGGTGGCCGCCTCGTGCGGTCTCGTCACCGCGGCGCTGTTCGTGCCGTTGATGGCCGGCGGCCTCCGTGCAAGCCTTCGGGCCCGCGCCGAGGTGGAGGCGACCCGCACCTGACAGGACGGCGTCCGTCGACGACGGTGCGGGCGGAGCTGCGCCGTCGCGACCTAGGAGACCTGCCGTCGGGCGCGGCGTGAGCCGCGGTTCTTGCCCACGACGCTCATCTGGCCGTCGCCCTCCAGGACGATCTGGTCTGCCTCCTCGAGTCGAGTCATGCCTTGCAGCCGCAGCTGCTGCATGATCTCTTCTTCCGTGATGTTCTCGGACCTCATGTGCCGCCGGTCCAGCTGGCCGTTCTTGTACAGCGCGAGCGGGGGAGGGCTGATCACGCGCTGGACCCACGGAACGTGGAAGCCGACCCAGTCCAGCAGCGCTGCCCAGCCGATGATGACGGCGACAAGGATGACTCCGTCCGTCAGGGACGTGTAGCTGCCGGCCATGGCGTTCTGTGCGGCGTCGGCGATCAGGACGATGACCAGGAGGTCCGTGACACCCACCCCGCCGCGCTGACGACGCAGCACGAGACGGAGCAACGTGAACAGGCACAAGTAGGTCACGGTGCCCCGGACGACGATCTCCAGCAGGGACGTGTGCGGGAGGAACACGCTGTTCCAGTCGACGTCGAAAAGTGAGCTCATCTCTCGGTTCCCTCTCCCGACCCGTTCGTCGCCGCCTCGGCAGGTTCCGCTGCCGCTGCCCGACCCTGGTCCCGCACTTACCCCGCGGGGTGGCGCGGGTAACGAGTCGCCTGTCCCTGCGATGGGCCGAACGCCCTGTCCAGGCGTCCCCGCCGCCGGCGCCGGACAGCACTCCTAGTCAGCGGGAATGCCTGAGGTCGCGAGGAATGCCTGGGGTCGCGATGCGGTTGGCCGCGACATGACAACGATCGGCTTCATCGGCTCTGGACACATCGGCTCGCAGCTGGCTCGGCTTGCGGTCAGGCAGGGGTACGACGTGGTGATGAGCAACTCGCGAGGCCCTGAGACGCTGGGCGGCCTCGTCGGTGAGCTCTACGCCCGCGCGAAAGCGCAGGAACTGAAGCACCACGCCCTGA
>JACRAA010000038.1 GCA_016213595.1 Actinomycetota bacterium
CACGACCGACGACCCGGCCGGCAGGAGCACCTCCACCCGGGACGCGAACCGCACGAGTCCGTACGTCTGCCCGAGAGCGACCTCGTCGCCAACGGCCACGTCGCAGAGGATGCGTCCCCCGACAAGGCCGACGGTGTGGACGAGGGCGACCGACGTGTCGTCCCCGGCGGTGAGGACGAGCGAGGACCCGTCCTGCGCCAGGTGGCTCACCTGGCCGGCGACGGGTGCGCGGTGGACGTACGGGTCGACCAGCGAGGTCGCGATCGTCACGCGCGGCAGGGGTGCGTCCCCGAGACCCAGGTCCACCGGCGGTACGAGCTCGTCGACAGCCACGACCCGTCCGTCGGCGGGCGCGACGACCGCGCCGGCGAGCGTCGGGGGGACCCGGGGCGGCTCACGGAAGCACAGGGCGAGTGCCCCCGCCGCGAGGAGCGACGCCCGCCGCGACCAGGAGTGGCGCCAGCCGAACACGCCGAACGTCAGGGCGCCGGCGACGAACGGCCGGCCCGCGGCGTGCATCGGTGGGACTGCAGCCTTGACGAGCTCCCAGGTGTGGCGGGGGAGCGGCGAGACTGCTGCCGAGCCGGAGGGACGGGGTCGTCGAGCCATGTCCGCAACCTACTCAGGAATCTGCCATCCGGCCCGCCAGGAACTCCTGGTAGGCGGGAAGGTCGAGCTGGCCGGAGCCGGACACGCCGATGAGGATGACCGGGGAGGTGCCCTCCTCGGTCGCCTTGCGCGCCTCACGCAGCGCGCCCGCGATGGCGTGGTTCGACTCGGAGGCGGGCACGATCCCCTCGGCACGGGCGAACAGGACGCCGGCGTCGAACGCCTCCAGCTGGCCGATGGCGACCGCGTCGATGAGCTGCTCGCTGTACAGGTGGGAGATCAGTGGTGCCATGCCGTGGTAGCGCAGCCCGCCGGCGTGGACGGGGTCCGGGACGAAGTCGGCCCCCAGCGTGTACATCTTGAGCAACGGCGTCATGCCGCTCGTGTCGCCGAAGTCGTACCGGTACTCGCCCTGGGTCAGGGAGGGCGCCGCCTTCGGCTCACAGGCGACGATGTGCGTCGAGGCGCGCCCTTCGAGGTTCTCCCGGACGTACGGGATGGCGATGCCGCCCAGGTTCGACCCCCCACCGGCGCAGGCGAACAGGTGGTCGGGCGCCTGCTCCCCGAACATGGCGTGCTGCTTGAGGGCCTCCAGGCCGATGACGGTCTGGTGCAGCAGGACGTGGTTGAGGACCGAGCCGAGCGAGTAGTTCGTGTCGTCCGACATCGCGGCGACCTCGACGGCCTCCGAGATCGCCATGCCGAGCGAGCCCGGGGTGTCGGGGAACCGCTCCCGCAGCGCCCGGCCGGCGTTCGTCAGCTCCGAAGGTGACGAGTGGACCGTGGCGCCGAACGTCTCCATGAGGACGTGGCGGTACGGCTTCGAGTCGTACGTGCTCCGTACCTGGAACACCTCGCACTCCATGCCGAACGCCTGCGTCGCGAAGGCAAGGGCCGACCCCCACTGACCCGCGCCGGTCTCGGTGGACAGCTTCTTGATCCCTGCCTGGGCGTTGGCGTACGCCTGCGCCACCGCCGAGTTCGTCTTGTGGCTGCCCACGGGGGAGGCGCCCTCGTACTTGTAGTAGATCCGCGCTGTCGTACCGATCGCCTCCTCGAGGCGACGCGCGCGTGACAGCGGTGACGGGCGCCACAGGCGCAGAAGGTCGCGGACCGGCCCCGGGATCTCGATCCAGCGCTCCGTCGACACCTCCTGCTCGATGAGGGCCATCGGGAACAAGGGGGTCAGGTCCTCCGCCTGGAGAGGCTGCTTCGTGCCCGGGTGCAGGGGCGGCGGCGGTGCCGTCGGCAGGTCGGGGACGATGTTGTACCAGTGGGTCGGGATGTCCGACTCGGGGAGGACGGCATGGGTCAGCGCGGTGGTCACGGCTTCGTACGTTAGCG
Source organism: Actinomycetota bacterium (assembly GCA_016213595.1). Lineage (GTDB taxonomy): Bacteria > Actinomycetota > Actinomycetes > Propionibacteriales > Propionibacteriaceae > Fen-668. Next base: position 1,954 of record JACRAA010000038.1, read on the forward strand.
GGCGGCGCGCGCGCTCAGGCCTCGATCTCGCGTGGCAGGCCCCCGGCCGTCACGTTCTCGGTCGTCTCGTCGCCGAAGGCCTCGTCGAGAGCCGCCTCCGTGAGTCTGCGGCCGATCTCGATGAGCTCCGTCGCCCGGTGGAAGTCCAGCATCCGTGCCGTGTCAGCCGCGACGGTGACGAGGACATCGGGCGGGAGCGCGGCCAGCCGGTAGCGCGTGATGAGCGACTCCATGGCCTCCAGCGCCATCCAGGACACGTCCGCGATGCCGAGCCCCGGAGGAGCGGGGTCGTAGACCCGCTCCGTGCTGTCCGGGCGGTTGAACCGCGCGAGGATCGACGCGACGAGGTCGTTCTCCCAGACACCCGCGGCCGTCTTCAGGAACCGGTCGACCCATTCGTGGGGCGGACGCTGGGCCGCCGACTCACGGACCGGCGTCGAGCTGAAGTGCTTCGTCTTCTCACCACTGAGGTTCACGGCGAGCGAGAAGTCGGCGTCGACACCGATGACGGCCTCCATCGGTACGGGGTTGAGCACCCCGCCGTCGACGAGGAGCCGGCCGTTGACCATGATCGGCGCGATCATGGCAGGGATCGCGATCGACGCCCTGATCGCTGCCTCCAGCGGACCCCGCGTGAACCAGACCTCACGGCGGGCGCCGAGGTCGCTGGCGACGGCCGTGTACGGGATGGGGAGGTCCTCGATCTGGATGCCGCCGACGTAGTCGCTCATCCGCGCGAGGACCCGCTCGAGCCTGAAGACGCCGGGGCCGGAGCCGAGCGACAGGTCGAGCAGCCGGATCACGTCACGCTGCGTGAGCTTGGTCGACCACTCCTGGTAGTCGCGGAGCCTGCCGGCGACGTGGAGGCCGCCGATCAGTGCTCCCATCGAGCTGCCCGCCACCGCCACGATCTCGTACCCGCGCTCCGTGAGCACATCGATCGCGCCGATGTGCGCGTAGCCCCTGGCACCCCCTGATCCGAGGACCAGCGACACCCTCTTGCCCGCCATGGGACCCATTATGGGCGCGCCCTCGGTGCTGGTTCCGGCGGCCTACCTGAAGGCGAGGACGGCGAAGGCGCCGAGCCAGTGCTCGGCCACCCAGGCGTCGTCGGCCATCGCCTCCTCGGCTGCGGCCTCGTGGGCCCGCAGGCTCACCTCGAACACCCTGCGCTGCGCCGCGTTCACGTGCGGCAGGAGCCGTCGCAGGCCGCGGACCCGGTGCAGGTTGAGCCCGTGCAGGTGCACTCCCTGCCCGTCGCGGGGGTCGCTCACGATGGCGGGGGTGAGGAACGACTCGGGGAACTCCGCAGGTGAGAAGCGCGCCCACCAGGGACCGAACTCGTCCGCGTCCAGCACCTCCGCCATGAGCACCGCCTCCGAGTAGAAGGGCGAGAGGAAGTCGGAGCCGGACGGCTCGTAGCGGACGGGGAAGTCGGTGTCTCCGTCGAAGTACTGCCGAGCGGCCTTGTCGATCGCCTGCCGCGCGCCCGCGTCGGGCCAGGCAAGGGCCCGTCCGAGGCTGAACGCAGTGTTGCCATGGGTCCCCGACCGGTCCGGGTACCGCAGCCGAGGCAGCCAGCCGAGGAGCGCAGCGGACAGGTGCCGGGCGAGGGGGCGTACTGCGTGAGCCCAGCGGACAGCGTCAGGGTCCCCGGTCGCCGCCCAGTCCTCGAGCTCGCCGGCGAGCTGCAGCCCCCAGCCCCAGCCGTACGGGCGCTCCCAGTCGGGATGCGTCTCGAGGTACTTCACCTCGGCAGCGATGGCTTCGGGGGTGAGGTGCGAGTCGATGACAGCGCGGATCTCGTCGGCGGGCACGTCGTCGGGCTGGAAGCGCAGCAGGACGATGAGCGCCCAGTGCATCTCGATCGCGGAGTGCCAGTCGAAGCAGCTGAAGAACGCCGGGTGTGCCTGGCGCGGGGTCACGTGATCGGAGGCGTCCTGCATCACGTGGCGCGATGCGTTCGGGTACTCCTGCTGGACGGCGGCGAGCAGCCGGGCCGCCCCTCCGGCGACTGTACGGAGCGTGGTCATGAGTGCCTCCAGATGCGGTCGATCCATGCCTCCACGTCGTCGGGGTCGCGAGGGAGCCCACTGGAGAGGATCTCACAGCCGTCCAGCGTGACCGCGATGTCGTCCTCGATCCGGATGCCGATGCCCCGCAGCTCCTCCGGGACGAGCAGGTCGCTCGACTTGAAGTAGATGCCGGGCTCGACGGTGACGACCATCCCCTCGGCGAGGACCCCCTCGCGGTAGTTCTCCTGCCGCGCCTGCGCACAGTCGTGGACGTCGAGGCCGAGGTGGTGCGAGGTGCCGTGCACCATCCACCGCCGATGCTGTCCGCCCTCCTCCGACAGGGACTCCTCCGCCGAGACCGGGAGGATGCCCCACTCGTCGAGCTTCCGCGCGATGACGGCGATCGCCGCGTCGTGGATCGCGCGCATCTTGACGCCGGGCCGGGCCGCATCGATCCCGGCCTGCTGCGCCTCCAGGACCGCCTCGTACACCTTCCGCTGGGCAGCAGTGAACCGGCCGGAGACGGGGATCGTACGGGTCACGTCCGCGGTGTACAGGGAGTCCAGCTCGACGCCGGCGTCCAGCAGCAGCAGGTCGCCCTCGTGGAGGTCGCCGTCGTTGCGGATCCAGTGGAGCGTGGTGGCGTGGTCGCCCGAGGCGGCGATCGTGTCGTAGCCGACGGCGTTGCCCGCGTGCCTCGCGTGGAGGCCGAAGACCCCCTCGACCCACCGCTCGCCGCGGCCGCCCGCGACTGCGGCCGGCAGCTCGGCCACGACAGCCACGAAGACGGTCGCTGTGGCGCGGCAGGCCGCGCGGAGCTGCTCCAGCTCATACGGGTCCTTGACCAGCCGCAGCTCGCTCAGCGCGACCTGGAGCTCGCTGTCGCAGTCGAGCAGCGACCCGCCCCGGGCCTCGTCGACCATCGCTGTGATGTCCGGGTCGGCGTCACGCAGGACTCGGACGCCCGTGCTGCCGGTGTCGCGGCTGAGCGCCTCTGGGAGGTCGCCGATCGCAGCCGTCGGCAACGCGGCCATGGCCGACAGCTCCTCGAGCGACTCACGCTGGCCGACCCACATCTCCCCGTACCGGCTCGAGGAGTAGAACTCGGGGTCCGTCCGCGGGGCGCGGGGGCTGAAGTAGATGCATCCCTCATGGCCGTCCGCGACGGGCTCAAGGACGAGGACGGCGTCCGGCTCCCGGTCCGTCCCCAGCCCGGTGAGGTGCGCGAAGGCCGAGTGCGGCCGGTACCGGTAGTCGGTGTCGTTGGACCGGACGCGGTAGCCGCCGGCCGGGATCACGATGCGCTCGCCGGGGAACATGGCGGAGACCTGGTCCCGGCGGGCGGCGGTGTGGGCCGTCGAGGGCAGTGCCGCGGGGAGGCTGTCGCTGTAGGGAGCCCAGTCCGTGCTGATGAACTCGGTGAACGCCTTGGAGAAGGGGATCTGACGGTTGGGCAGCGCCGGCTGCTGGTCACTCGACATGGCTACAGATACTAGGCCGTACCGTACGCTGCGGCTCATGACGGAGCTCTTTCTCGTTCGGCACGGGGAGACCGAGTGGTCCAGGTCCGGTCGCCACACCTCCGTGACCGACGTCGACCTGACGGACGAGGGGGTACGGCAGGCGGAGGCGCTGCGGACAACGCTCGACCCCGACGACTTCGGCCTCGTCCTCAGCAGTCCCCGGCTCCGGGCGCGACGTACGGCAGCACTCGCCGGCTTCCCCGACCCCGTCATCGACGACGACCTCGCCGAGTGGTTCTACGGCGACTACGAGGGACGTACCTCCGACGACATCCGGCGCGAGGTCCCCGGCTGGCGCATCTGGACCGGCCCGATGCCCGGCGGGGAGACGAAGGTCGCCGTCATCGCGCGGCTCACCGAGGTCGTCAACCGCGTCCGGCAGTCGGGCGTGGAGCGCGCCATCTGCTTCGCCCACGGCCACTCCCTGCGGGTGCTGGCCCTGTGCTGGCTGGACATCGACATCGCGAGGGGACAGTCGTTCCCGTTGCGCACGGGGTCGGTGTCCATCGTGGGGTACGAGAAGGAGTCCCCGGCGATCGTCCGCTGGAACGCGTGACCCTTGAGGCCCCGGGGGCGCAGACCACTTCTGAGTAGAGTGCCGAGCGACACGATGAGGGAGAACGTATGAAGGCCGACCCCGGCGCGCAGCGGCGCCTGCTCGATCTCCAAGCCGTCGACACGGCGATCGGCCAGCTCGACCACCGGGTCAAGATGCTGCCCGAGCATGCGCTGCTCGCTGACCTGCAGACCCGGCGCCAGGCGCTCGGACAGCGGCTCGTGGCCGCCGAGACCGCACTGAGCGACGCGGTCGCGGCCCAGACGAAGGCCGAGGCCGACCTCGGGCCGGTGCGGGAACGGCTGCGGCGTGACGAGAAGGCCGTCGACGGGGGAACCCTCACCGACCCCAAGACCCTCAGCAGCATGGTCGGCGAGATCGCGCACCTGAAGACCCGCATCTCCACCCTCGAGGACGAGGAGCTCGAGCTCATGGAAGCCGTCGTGTCCGCCGAGGCGGAGAAGACGCGGATCGCGACGGAGCGGACGTCGATCGAGGACCAGATGCGCGCGCTCGTGGCTAAGCGCGACGCTGCCGTCGCCGACCTGCAGGCCGACCTCACGGACCGCCGGTCCATCCGTACGACGCTCCTGGCCGAGCTCCCCCCGCCGCTGGTCGACACGTACGAGAAGGTCCGGAGCCGCTCGGGAGGGGTCGGCGCAGCCGCCCTCCAGGGACGGCGCTGTACGGGCTGCGGGATCGAGGCGAACCCGAGCGACTACGAGCGGTACCTCGCCGCTGCGCCGGACGAGGTCCTGCGCTGTGAGGAGTGCGACCGGATCCTGGTGCGGACGGCCGACTGATGCCCGTCGTACAGGTCGCCGCACCCGGCGCGCCCGCGCTGCTGAAGCCGGGCCTGCAGCGCCTGCGCGAGACCCTGGGCGTGCCGGACGCGTTCCCTCCGGAGGTGCTGGCCAGCGCCGCGGAGGCCGCGAAGGCGCCCCGGCCCGTGGACAGTGTCGACCGTACGGACCTCGAGCTCGTGACCATCGACCCTGAGGGGTCCATGGACCTCGACCAGGCCGTCCACGTGGCCAAGAACGGCGACGGCTACACGGTGCACTACGCCATCGCCGACGTCGCCGCCTGGGTCGAGCCCGGCGGGCCGGTCGACGAGGAGGCGCACCGCCGGGGCCAGACGCTGTACGCGCCGGACCAGCGGGCGACGCTCCACCCGCCGGTCCTCAGCGAAGGGGCCGCCTCCCTGCTCGCCGACGGGACACCGCGCCCCGCCCTGCTGTGGACGGTCGAGCTCGACGCCGAGGGCCAGAAGACCTCCGCGAGTGTCGTCCGGTGCCTGGTGAGGAGCAGGGCCCGCCTCTCGTACAGCCATGTCCAGCAGGAGCTGGACGCGGGCGAGGCGACCGACTCGCTGCACCTGCTGGAGATCGTGGGACGTCTCCGGCAGGCGGTCGAAGCGGCCCGCGGCGGCGTGAGTCTCCAGACCCCCGAGCAGGAGATCACGACGCAGGGCGACGAGTGGCGCCTCGAGTACCGGGCCCCGCTGCCCGTCGAGGGCTGGAACGCCCAGATCTCGCTCCTCGTGGGCGCTGCGGCGGCGGACATCATGATCGAGGGCAAGGTCGGCATCCTGCGCACGCTGCCGTCGGCCGAGCAGCGGGGCGTCGACAAGCTGCGTCACACGGCGAAGGGGCTGCACATCGACTGGCCGGGTGACGTCTCGTACGCCGACTTCCTGCGCAACCTCGATCCGACCAAGCCCACGCACCTGGCGATGATCGACGCCAGCACCATGCTGTTCCGGGGTGCCGGCTACACCGCGTTCGACGGGTCACTGCCCGACGGGAACCTGGTCCACGGCGCCTTGGCGATGCACTACGCGCACGCGACGGCGCCGCTCCGGAGGCTGGTCGACCGGTACGTGGGCGAGACCTGCCTCGCCCTCTGTGCGGGAACGACCGTCCCGGACTGGGTACGCGAGGAGCTGCCGGTCCTGCCCGCCCTGATGGCGCAGTCGGACGCCCGGGCCAAGAAGTACGAAGGGGGCATCATCAACCTGCTCGAGGCGCTCGTGCTCTCGACGCGGGTGGGGAGCGAGTTCACCGGGACGATCGTCGAGATCGACAAGGACGGCGTCGACGGTGTCATCGTCATCGAGGACCCGGCCGTCCAGGCGCGGGTGAAGGGTGCGGTGCGGCTGGGCGAGGACGTGACCGTACGGCTGGTCAGCGCGGACGTGTCGACGGGGACGGTGGCGTTCGAGCTCGTGTGAGCAGGCCAGGCCCCGCTGAGGAGCCGTGCCGGGTGGGACGGATCCGTACGGTCAGGACAGGGCGTTGATCTCGGCGCGCAGCGCGTCGACGACCGGCTGGCCACCCAGCACCGGGGTGCCCATGACCAGCGCCTGGTTCGCCGTCATCCCTTTGGCCATGGAGATCATCGGGTTGCGGGTGATGCCGGGGGCATGCTTCTCGAGGATCGCCACGATCTCGGGATCGGCGAGCATGGTTCCGAGAAGCGTGGTGTCGAGGTTGTAGCGCATGACAGCACCGTAGCTCCCGGGACAGGTGTCCCGCGCTGCCTTCGACCGCTAGCCTCGGCCCATGGCGGACATGACGACGGTCAGGCTCGGGGACGACGAGACGGCGGAGGCGTACGTCGCCAGGCCACAGGACAGCTCGGGTGATCGGCCAGGAGTCGTGCTCTTCATCGACGCGTTCGGGCTACGACCCCAGATCGCCGCCATGGCGGACCGCATCGCATCGTGGGGGTACGTGGTGATGGCGCCGAACGTCTTCCACCAGTACGGGACCGCCGCTGACACGAGCCCGGGCGAGCCGCTGGCGACTCCCGAGTCGCGGAACGCGTTCTTCCAGGGCGTCCGGCCGCGGATGGAGGCCCTGTTCGGTGCCGAGAACCGGGAGCACCTGCTCAGCGACCTCGTCTCGTACGTCGACGTCCTCCACGGCCTGCCCGGTGTCTCCTCGGGCCCTGTGGGCGTGACGGGCTACTGCATGGGGTCCAGGCTCGCGATGCTGACGGCCGGCGAGGTGGGGGAGGGCGTCGGCGCAGTGGGCGGGTTCCACGGGGGCGGCCTCATCGTCGACGACCCGCTGAGCCCTCACCACGCGTTGCGACGGGCGAGGGCGGAGTTCTGGTTCGGGCACGCCGACAACGACGGCTCGAACACTCCGGAGAACCAGCGCGACCTTGCGAAGGCTCTCGACGAGGCCGGGCTCGCCCACGGCGAGGCGCTGTACGAAGGGGCGCCTCACGGCTACACGATGGCCGACACGTCGAGCTACCACGAGCCGTCCGCCGAGCGCCACTACCGCGACCTGCGCGCGCTGCTTGACCGTACGCTGACCTGACCTGACCTGACCTGACCTGACCTGACTGGCGTGGCCTCGGCTCCGGCGCCAGCGTCGCCCTGCCGCACATCGCACCCCCTGCCGGATCGTCGCACCCCCTGCC
>JACRAA010000306.1 GCA_016213595.1 Actinomycetota bacterium
TCGGGAGACGCTGGGTGACGCGGCCGGGGACGTGCTGGCAGGGGATCCGGTCTGGACGGGGGCGCAGCCGCCGAGCAGCACGACCGCGGCCAGCACCGGCGCGACGACTTGTCTCACCTGTCCAGGGTAGGCATCCGGCGCCCCGGCAGGGGTGAGAGAGCCCCTGGGACTCGGCTGTGCGATCCGTGGACGAGGTCGGAGCCGTGAGCGGCGGCAGGGATAGCCTCAGCCGGTGGCGATGACCGAGGACGTGACGGGGGAGCGAGCTGCGGCGGTCTCTCGCAGCGGCCTCGGCGGGTTCGGCTTCGCGCTCCTCAGTGCCTCCTCCTTCGGCCTGTCGGGGGTTCTCGGGAAGGGTCTCCTCGAGACGGGCTGGACGGCCGGGGCAGCAGTGCTGCTCCGCGTGACCGTCGCGGCGCTCGTCCTGTCCGTACCGACCGTGATCCGGCTGCGGGGCAGCTGGTCCGCACTGCGCCGGCACGCGTGGCTGGTGGTCGCGTTCGGCCTGGTGCCGGTGGCCGGCACCCAGTTCTGCTTCTTCCAGGCGGTGGCGCGGCTCCCGGTGGGCATCGCCCTTCTCCTGGAGTACACCGCGCCGGTCGCCATCATCGTCTGGCTGTGGGTGAGGCACGGCCATGCGCCGAGCAGGCTGACGGTGATGGGGGCTGTGGTTGCCAGCGGGGGCCTCCTGCTGGTCCTCGACGTCGTGAGCGGACAGGCGGTCGACCTGGTCGGGACGATCTGGGCCCTCATCGGGATGGTCGGGGCCGCGACGTACTTCGTGCTCGGCGCCCATGACGCGCGGGGCCTTCCGCCGATCGCCCTGGCCGGAGGAGGAATGGTCGTCGGCGCTCTGGGCCTCGGCATCGCCGGCCTGCTCGGGCTCGTACCGATGCGCGGCAGCACCATGCCGGTCTCGCTCGGTGGCCGGCTGCTGCCGTGGTGGGCCGATGTCCTCGCGCTGGGCGTCCTCACCGCGGCCCTCGCCTACGCCAGCGGCATCGCCGCCAGCCGGCGCCTCGGATCGCGCCTGGCCTCGTTCGTGGCCCTCACCGAGGTGCTGTTCGCCCTGGTGTTCGCGTGGCTGCTGCTCGGAGAGCTGCCCCGGCCCGTACAGCTCCTGGGCGGCCTGGTGCTCATCGTCGGCGTGGTCGTCGTCAAGCTCGGTGAGGGCCGGGCCGCAGACGTCTCGCCGGAGCCTCTGGCGTGAGGACCGCCCTCACCCCGGCCACCCGGATGGGACTGTCCATCGCTGCGGCCGTGGGCGTGTACGGGGTCTCGTTCGGTGCCCTCTCCGTCGGTTCGGGCCTGTCCGTGCTGCAGACCTGCATCCTGAGCCTCCTCATGTTCACCGGCGGCTCGCAGTTCGCGTTCATCGGCGTGATCGGCGGCGGCGGCACCGGGGCTGCTGCGTGGGCGGCCGCGACCTTGCTCGGGGTGAGGAACGGGGTGTACGCCATCTCGCTCAAGACGCTCATCGAGCCACCGGGCCGGGTCGTACCGCTCATGGCCCACCTCACGATCGACGAGTCCACGGCCACGGCAACAGCCCAGACGGACCACGACGAGCGGGTCCGAGGCTTCTGGACCGCCGGGGTCGGCATCTACCTGCTGTGGAACGCGTCGACGCTGGTCGGCGCACTGGCGGGTGACGCGATCGGCGACCCTCGCCGGTGGGGGCTCGACGGGGCGGCAGTCGCGGCGTTCCTCGGGCTGCTGTGGCCCCGGCTGAAGGGCCGTGACCCCGTCGCGCTCGCGGTCGTCTCGGCGCTCGTCACCGTGATGGTGCTCCCGGTCGTACCACCCGGCATCCCCGTGCTCGTCGCGGCCGCCGCGACGACGGTGTGGTGGGCATGGCAGCACCGTCGAGGACTGCGCACATGAGCCTCTGGTTCTGGGTCGTTGCAGCCGTCGCTGTGGCGTACGCCACGAAGCTGTCCGGCTACCTGCTGCCCCGCAGGCTGCTCGACCGCCCTGTCGTGGTCCGCATGGCGACCGGGCTGACCATCGGGCTGCTGGCCTCCCTGACGATCCTCAACACCGTCGGCAAGGGGCAGGCCATCGTGCTCGACTCACGCCTGCTCGCGCTCGCCGCGGCGGCCGTCGCGCTGTCGCTCAAGGCGCCGTACCTCGTTGTCGTCCTCGTCGGCGCACTCGCAGCGGCGCTCGGACGGCTCGCCGGGCTGCCCTGACACGGCGCGCGCCGCAACGACCCACCACCACCCCCAGACAGCAACCTACGGTGGGGTAAGTTGAAGGAACTGGAGACGGAGAAGGAAAGCCATGGATGCAGGACATCTTGCCGTCAGGTTCGCGGGGCTCGCGGCACGTCATGCCGAACGGCCCGCCACCCGCATCGCCGCGGGGGACGAGTGGACGGTCCGGACGTACGGGGAGCTGGCCGCAGACGTCCGTCGGCTCGCCGCGCGGCTCATCGACCTGGGGCTGGAGCCGGGGGACCGGGTGGCCATCTTCGCTCCCAACGTCCCGGAGTGGACGCTCACCGATCTCGCGTGTGCCTCCGCAGGGCTGGTGTCCGTCCCCCTGTACGACACGAGTACCGCCCCTCAGGCGCGGCACATCCTGGCCGACGCAGGATGCCGGATGATCTTCGTCGGCGGCGACGAGGAGCTTGCGAAGGTCGCGGAGGTCCGCCACGAGCTGCCGGCGCTGGAGCGGGTCGTCACCTTTCAGCCCTCGTCCCGTCCCGAAGCCTCGACTCTCGCGGACGAGCTTGCCGCCGCACCGGCGGACCCCGCCGCCGTTGCTGTCCGGCTCGGGGCCGCGAGCGCGAACGAGCTGGCAACGAGCAGCTACACATCGGGCACGACGGGCGAGCCGAAGGGCGTGATGCTCACGCATCGCGGCTTCTCGCATCAGGTCGACGTGCTCAACGACTACTTCGTCATCACTCCCGACGACGTGTCCCTGTGCTTCCTCCCCCTGAGCCACGCGCTCGAAAGGGCCTGGACCTATGTGGTCCTGGACAACGGCGCGCTCAACACGTACGTCCCCGATCCGCGGACGGTCCCCGAGTCGATGGTCAAGGCCCAGCCGACCCTGCTCGTCAGCGTGCCCCGGCTGTTCGAGAAGGTCTACCTCGCGGCCCACGACAAGGTGGCGGGGTCCCGCCTGAAGCAGGGGATCATGCGCTGGGCGCTAGGGGTCGGCGCCGCCTACCACGCCGCGCGTGACGAGGGGCGCGAGCCCGGTCCGTACCTCGGGCTGCGCTTCCTCCTCGCTGACCGGCTCGTGCTCCACAGCGTGCGGGATGCCATGGGTGGGCCGAAGAAGGTCCTCGCGTGCGGCGGGGCGCCGCTGCGGCGGGACGTCGAGGAGTTCTTCTTCGCCTGCGGGCTGCTCGTGCTCCAGGGGTACGGGCTGACCGAGACCTCGCCCCTCATCAGCTTCCCGTCGCCGGTCAAGCACCGCTTCGGTACGGTCGGGCGGGTCGTCGACGGCGGCGAGGTACGGCTCGGCGAGGAGGACGAGATCCTCTACCGGGGCCCCAACGTCATGCTCGGCTACTGGAACAAGCCGGAGGAGACGGCCGCCGTGCTCGTCGACGGCTGGCTCCACACCGGCGACGTCGGACACCTCGACGCTGACGGCTACCTCACCATCACCGACCGCATCAAGGACCTCATCGTCACCAGCAACGGCAAGAACATCGCGCCGTCCTCGATCGAGGGACTCCTCGCGAGCGACCCGCTGTTCGAGCACACGCTGCTGTTGGGCGACAACCGGCCGTACCTCACACTCCTCGTCGCACCGGCGCTGCCCCACCTCGAGAACATCGGCCGTCAGCTGAAGCTCAACTGGTCGCACCATGAGGAGCTGATCCAGCATCCCGCGATCCTCGACGAGCTCAAGCGGCGCGTGGAAGCGCTCACGACGAAGCTCGCCAGCTACGAGCAGATCAGGGACCTGAGGCTGCTCATCGACGACTTCACGATGGAGAACGGCCTGCTCACCCCCACGCTGAAGGTGAAGCGCAAAGAGGTCGAGCGGCGCTTCGAGCAGCTCGTCGAGGAGATGTACTCGAGAACCGGCCGCGCTCGGACCTGACCCTGGTCGCAGCCGGTCCTGACCACGGGGGCCGGCGTCGCTAGGCTCCGGCACGTGGACGACGACTACCTCGCGATCAACAGGGCGAACTGGGACAGCCGGGCGCCGCTGCATGCCCGGGCGTACGGGCTCGACACGTACCTCGACGACCCCTCGGCGCTGTCCGGCGTCGTACGGTTCGACCTGCCGCGGCTGGGCGACGTCGCCGGCCTCGACGCGGTGCACCTGCAGTGCCACATCGGTACCGACACGCTGAGCCTGCACCGGCTGGGCGCCCGCATGACCGGCGTTGACCTGTCGCGGGCATCGGTCGAGCAGGCACGAGAGCTCGCCAGGGCGGTCGGGGCGGACATCACGTACGTCGAGTCGGACGTGTACGAGTCGCCCGCGGCCCTCGCCCACCGGACGTACGACCTCGTCTACACCGGGATCGGGGCGATCTGCTGGTTGCCCGACATCGCCCGTTGGGCCCGTACGGTCGCCGAGCTGCTGCGGCCCGGCGGTCGGCTCTTCATCCGCGACATGCACCCCGTTCTCAACGCGTGCCTCGCGATGACGATCGCCGACGAGCATCCGGACAGGTCGCAGCAGCCGTGGATCAGCGGTCCGGGCGAAGGCGCCCTGGCCCGGGCGCTGCCGTACTGGGAGCAGCCAGAACCGCTCGAGTGGAACGAGGACGTGACGTACGCAGGCTCGGAGAAGGTGACCTCACCACGCTCGGTCGAGTGGAACCACAGCCTCGGCGAGATCGTCACTGCGGTCCTGGAGGCAGGGCTGACCCTGACGAGCCTGGTCGAGCACGACAGCGTGCCGTTCGAGGCGTTCGCGGATGTGATGTCCTACGACGAGCCGACGGGGGAGTACCGGCTTGCGACCCGGCCCGAGCGCCTGCCCGCGACGTTCACGCTGACGGCCGTCAAGGGCTGATCCCCGGCTCAACCTTTCCGGTTCAGCCGCGCGATCGAGCGGGTGAGCACGGTCGCGAACGAGCACCACGCGGCATAGACGATGAACGGCGCGGCGTCCGCGGAGCTGACCTCCTTCGCCCGACGGGCGAGGTCGGCGCTGCTCGCTGCGAGGGCCATGGCCACCAGCGTCGCGAACCCGAGCCGGTGGCTCCGGAAGAAGGCGCCGCACCACCCGGCGTTGAGCGCCAGGTTGAGCCGGTGCGCAGCCTCGAACGTGTTGGCCTCGGCGTGGCGACCCTCGTTGCGGAGCTTGGTGACCACTCCGGCGGCCCCGAGTGCCGTCGTCGCGTACAGGGCGGTCCAGACGATCGGGAAGGCGACGGGCGGGGGCTGGAACCACGGCTTGCGGAGGCCGGTGTACCACGTGCTGGTCGGGTTCGTCAGGGCTGAGCCCGCAGCTGCACTCGCTGCGGTGGCGAGCGCGGCGTTCTTGAACGACGTCACCCAGGTCGACTCTCGTGCCATGCCTCACCCTACGTCCGGGCGGGGCCGGCGGCGGGCGAACGACGAGCCTCCTCCCTGCCGGTCAGGTGACGGTGCGCTGGACCAGGCGGCTGAGCACGATCGCCGACCGGGTGTGGTCGACGGTGGTGGCTGCCCGGATGTTCTCGAGCGCGACCTCCAGCGACGCGACGTCGCGCGAGCGGATGTGCACGATCGCGTCGGCCTCGCCGGTGATGGTCGCCGCGTCGACGACCTCGGGGACGGTGGAGAGGATGCGCTTGAGGTCATGGGGGGCGACGGTCCCGCGACAGAAGAGCTCCACGTACGCCTCGGTTCCCATCCCATCGAGCGTCGGGTCCACCTGGACCGTGAAGCCCTGGATCACCCCGTCGTCGACCAGCCGGTCGACCCGACGCTTCGCCGCAGACGCCGACAGGGCGACCTGCGAGCCGAGATCTGCGTAGCTCATGCGGGCGTTCAGCCGGAGGGCATCGAGGATGACGCGGTCGATCTGGTCCATGGGGATGAGAGTACGCAACGAACTGCTCCTAGGCACCTCGTCTGCGCTCGGTTCATGCGTCTGACGCCGCCTTTCGCGACCGGATCATTGCCATGATGTGTCTCATGACGGTAGTTGAAGATCGCGAGACCCTCTTCCAGGCGGACATTGCGACGCTGGGGGAGCGGACCGCGTCCCCGAAGACGGTGCTGATGTGTCGGCCTGAGCACTTCACGGTGCGCTACCGGATCAACCCCTGGATGGAGCCGGCAAACCCCACGGACACCGGGGTGGCGCTGCGGCAGTGGCAGACGCTGTACGACACGTACGAGCGGCTGGGCTATCGGGTGGAGCTCATCGCGCCGATCGCGGGCCTGCCCGACATGGTCGATGCGGCGAACGGTGGGTTCGTGCTCGACGGGATCGCGTACGCCGCAAGGTTCCACTACGCGGAGCGGGGACCCGAGGGACCTGCCTACGCGTCGTGGTTCGCCGACCGAGGCCTGCGCGTGGTGGAGGCCGTCTCGGTCAACGAGGGCGAGGGCGACTTCCTCAAGGTGGGCGAGACGATCTTCGCGGGGACGGGCTTCCGCAGCGACGCGGCGAGCCACGCCGAGCTCGCGCGCATCTACGACCGGGAAGTGGTGACGCTGCGCCTCGTCGACCCGAGCTTCTACCACCTCGACACCGCGTTCGCGGTGCTGGACGACGCCGGCGGCCCGGCCTCGGTCGCGTACCTTCCCCGGGCCTTCGACGACGCGAGCCGGGCTGTCCTCGAGCGCCGGTTCCCGGACGCGGTCCTCGCCACCGATGCCGACGCGGCCGTGCTCGGGCTCAACGCGTTCAGTGACGGGCGCAACGTCGTGATCGCGAGCCGGGCCCGGACTTTCGCCAGGGACCTCGAGGCCAGAGGATACGTAGCTCACGGCGTGGACCTGTCCGAGCTGCTCCTGGGAGGCGGGGGAGTGAAGTGCTGCACATTGGAGCTGAGGTGGTAACCATGCCGTTCGCCGTGGGTCTTCGGACGTCGGCCGACTACATCGCGCTCGACGAGGCGTGGGGTGCGCACAACTACCACCCCCTGCCGGTCGTGGCCGCGTCAGCTGCGGGCTCGTGGGTCACCGACGTCGAGGGACGGCGCTACCTGGACTGCCTCGCGGGCTACTCCGCCCTCAACTTCGGGCATCGCCACCCGCTGCTCGTCGCGGCTGCCCACGCGCAGCTCGACCGGCTCACGCTCACGAGCCGCGCGTTCCACAACGACCGGCTCGGCCCGTTCATGGAGGACCTGGCCGCGCTCACCGGCATGGAGCGCGTCCTGCCGATGAACACCGGCGCGGAGGCGGTCGAGACGGCCATCAAGATCGCTCGTGCGTGGGGCTACCGGGTCAAGGGCGTACGCCCGCACTCGGCGAAGATCATCGTGGCGTCCGGGAGCTTCCACGGCCGCACGACGACCATCATCTCCTTCAGCGACGACCCGAGCGCCCGCAACGACTTCGGCCCGTACGGGCCTGGGTTCGTCACCGTGCCGTACGGGGATGCGGCCGCGCTGGCCGCCGCGCTCGACGAGGACACCGTCGCCGTACTGGTGGAGCCGATCCAGGGTGAGGCGGGAATCATCGTGCCGCCGGCCGGCTACCTCGCCGAGGTGCGTCGCCTCACGGCTGCAGCGAACGTGCTGCTCATCGCGGACGAGATCCAGTCGGGTCTCGGCCGTACAGGCGCGACGCTGGAGACCGAGCGCGTCGGCGTCCAGGCCGACCTCGTGACGCTGGGCAAGGCGCTGGGAGGCGGCATCGTGCCGGTCTCGGCCGTCGTCGGGCGCAGCGACGTCATCGGGGTCATCCAGCCGGGGGAGCACGGGTCGACGTTCGGCGGCAACCCGCTGGGGGCAGCGATCGGACATGCCGTTGTCGGCATGCTGGAGACAGGGGAGTACCAGGCTCGGGCCAGGCGGCTCGGCCACGTGCTGCATACGCGGCTGGCGGAGCTCGTCGGGCAGGGTGTGATCGCCGTGCGTGGCGCGGGGCTGTGGGCCGGAGTGGACATCTCACCCGAGTACGGAACAGGCCGGGCGGTGTGCGAGCGGCTGGCCGCTCGCGGCGTCCTCGCGAAGGACACCCACGGCCAGACGCTGCGCCTCGCCCCGCCGCTGGTCATGACCGAGGGCGAGATCCACCTGGTGGTCGACGCCCTGGCGGACGCGCTCGGTTGACGCGCCCGCCTCGAAGGGGTCGGCCCAAGGTCCGCCTGACCAGTTCGACACCCATCCCACTCCCGTTCGCTGGATCGTCGACTGGCCGTGGCCCTTCTGGAACCGGTGGCAGCGGACGTCTGTCGTCGGCCACCTGGTCAGCAAGGCGCTCGTCGGTTTCGCTGCCTCCTTGAGCGCGCTCGTGCTCGTGCTCGGCCTGGGGCCGCAGGCGTACCAGACGGTGTTCTGGCGCGACGCCGAGTACGCGAAGCTGCGGCAGCTGCACCCTGGGAACAGCCTGACGTACCTCGTGGAGCAGCTGGGCCAGCCCTCGTTCGTGAAGCCGGTCCACAACAGCCGGATCCCGCTGACGCAGCAGGTGTTCGAGCGCCGGGACCACCTCGTGATGGCGGTGACCAACTCCACAGGCGAGGTCGTACTGCTCTCCGTGCTGTCGTGCAGCCCAGACTTCGCGCCGGCCTTCACGTCGCCCGTCGGCACAACCGTGCGACTGCAGTCCGTGCCGCTCGCATCAGCGATCCTGGGGGATGCCGAGGGGTGGGGCTCAGACCAGTACCGGAAGATCTCGTACCTGCCGTGGCTCACCGCTTCGAGCATGAACCAGATGGTTGAGGAGGGGCGGGCGTCAGCAACGCGAGCCGCGGCCGCGCCTACTACGTGGGGGTCAACGGCCTGTGCGCCGACCTGGACGGCCTGGCGCTGGGGGAGGACCCGTACAGCGGGTTCCTGCCGGATGCGCCGCAGGCGATGCAGGGAGCGAGGAGCAAGATCGGCGCCAACTTCTACGCGGAGACGGTCGATCTAGAGGTCGCCCTCAACGACAAGGCCCAGCTCGATGTACGGGTGTACGACGAGGTCCAGTCCGGCCTTGTCATTTCGCCCTTCCACCTGGACCTCCCGCTCAGCCTCACCAAGCCCTCAGGGACCCGACACGTCTGATGCCGGGGAGTCGCCCTCTTCCGGTGTCGGTTCAAACGCAGCTGAAGACGAAGCCAACCGGTTCTCTCATGCACGTCATACCCGAGATTGCACGTCCCCTGCCCCCGTACCGACCTTGCAGGACTCGCGGGGTTCAGGCGCCATCACCCTTGGGTGCGACACGAAGACTGACGCGATGTGCGCTCTCGATCACGAATCCCCCGACGAGCGCGAGGAGAACTGTGGGTGTCTTGGGCCGTCCGGCTGTGCAGGTCCCTCCCGAAAGGTTGCACCGATCCGTGGAACATCTCTGCCCTCAACCTATGGATGCGCGCTGCGCGTCGCGCCTGCGACTCAGGAGGTCGGGTTCAGGCGTGCGGACCACGCTGCTGGGACCGACAGCAGTTGACGGTGTAGCAACCAGGGAAGGACCAGCACGATCATGCCGACGGAGAGCGCCCGGTTGACGAGGAAGTCCTCAAGGAGCCTGCTGGTCGGGAAGGCATAGCCGAGCACAGTGATGAACGCGAAGAAGCAGGTCATGGCGAGCGCCGCCACTCGGTTCCAGGGTGCGTGCAGGAGGGTGCAGACGCCGACGGCCAACTCGAAAGCGGCCATGCAGGGCGCCAGCCACCTGATGTTGGGCATCACGAAGTTGGCCCACAGAAGGTCGAGGGGCGGCCAGGCTGTGTCCCCGAATGCCGCGTACGAGTGCGGGCTGGAGAGCCCCCCGTACAAGTGCACGAAGGATCCGCCGACGAACACGATCCCGAAGAGGGTCCGTATCACAGTGACGTATGTCGATGGTGCGATCATGGCTGGTTCCTTGTCTGATGCATGGATTGCACTGCCACGCCCGGCGGCACCGACTGCGCGACGGGCAGACGCCCGGTCACACCGACGAGGACGGAGATGTTGACCAGGACGGCTACGAGATAGATGGGATGGAAGGACGCGGTGAGTGCCGCCAACGCCAGCGACGCCCCCGCGGTCAGGATGATTGAGCTGCTGTGCCGGAGCGGCGGGAGGCCAAGGAGTGCCAAGGCTCCTAGTACTAGAAGTAGGCCGGCTCCCACCCACAGGAGTCCGACGGCAATCGCCCCGCCCTTTCCGAGGTGAAGGGCGTCCACCAGCCAGGATCGCCCGAAAGGCCCCGGCCACCAGTGCAACCAGCCCGGCACCTGGACGTCGGGGGAGTCTGGCTTGGTGACGGCTCCCCAGCCGATCGCCGTGGTGATGAA